>NZ_JBHRSJ010000035.1:0-84349 GCF_042643485.1 Azotobacter bryophylli
GTGTGGGGTTTCCCCATGTGAGAGTAGGTCATCGTCAAGCGCCTATCCCGAACCCCCGACTGGCACCTGCCGGTCGGGGGTTCGTCTTTGCGCCGGGAAAAAAGAGCGCAGCCCACCCGAGGTGACGGCCTCCATGGCTCGCCGTGTCGGCGGAGCAGACAAGGCCATCCGGAGATGGCCTTGGCGGGAGCATGCGGAATTATTCCTGGATGAGTTCGATCTTGTAACCGTTCGGATCGGTAACGAAGGCGATGATGGTGGTACCATGCTTCATGGGGCCAGGCTCCCGGATCACATTACCACCGCTTTTCTTGATGTCTTCGCATGCTTTAAAGATGTCATTGACGCCAATAGCGATATGACCGAACCCAGTACCTAGTTCATACTCCTCTACTCCCCAATTGTAGGTTAGTTCGAGAACGCTATTCTCTTCTTCTCTTCCATAGCCGACAAAAGCCAGTGTGAATTTGCCTTCAGGATAGTCGTGCTTTCGAAGAAGGGTCATGCCTAGGATTCGTGTATAAAAGTCGATGGATTTATCGAGATCGGCAACGCGAAGCATGGTGTGAAGAATACGCATATTAATCCCCAATGTCTGATCCAACTTGGGTGGATAATATATCGCATGAAAAGCAAATCCGAGGAATGCCTCGGATTTGCGTTCAGTCTTCTAGCCCTGGGGCTAGAGATGAGAGGTCTCTTATGGAGGAGAGGAAACTGACAGTCAGATATCGAAATCGTAATCGGCAATATCTTTCTGGAGACGACGTTCCTCAAGGTAGTTGTCGATAATCCGGCGCTTGGTCAGATTAGTCTTGGCAACTTCGACTTCACTTTCGGTGTCCTCTGCATCGTCAGCAACAAAGTCATCATCGAGTTCAATTTCGGCTTTGTCAGTGGCCATATTTTCACTCCTGGCTACGGGCGCTATGGCGCACCTTATAGCGACAAAGTTAGAGTGGGTAAAAAAGATTTTTTCAATTGAAATCTGCTGGTTGTAAAGAAAATTCAATCATCGGATGTCTTGTGTTTGTACTCGCAGAGATCCTCGATGCGGCAACTACCGCATAACGGTTTGCGAGCCTTGCAGACGTATCGGCCATGGAGAATGAGCCAGTGATGGGCATCCAGCAGGTACTCCTTGGGTACCAGCCTCACTAGCTTGCGCTCTACTTCTAGGACGTTCTTGCCTGGCGCGATGTTGGTACGGTTGCTGACTCGGAAAATATGCGTGTCCACGGCCATGGTGAAGTGTCGGAAGGCCGTGTTGAGCACGACGTTGGCGGTCTTGCGACCTACCCCGGGCAGGGCTTCTAAGGCCTCGCGATTGTCCGGCACCTGGCTGCCGTGCTTCTCGATCAGGATGCGGCAGGTCTCGATGACGTTTTTCGCCTTGCTGTTGTAGAAGTTGATGGTCTTGATGTACTCGCTCAGGCCCTTGACCCCAAGGGCATAGATTGCTTCCGGGGTATTGGCTATCGGAAAGAGCTTGGCGGTTGCCTTGTTGACTCCCACGTCGGTTGCCTGGGCGGAGAGGATCACGGCGATCAGCAGCTCGAACGGCGAGTTGTAGACCAGTTCAGTGGTGGGGTGGGGATTGTCTTCCTGGAGACGGCGGAAGATCTCCCGACGTTTTTCAGCATTCATGAATCGTCAATACGCTCCGGGCTAGGACTGCATAAACATAAATAAGCTCTGCTTTCCACCCACTGGATACACGCCGTGGGTCATTCGATCACTCCGGTGACCCGAACCCGGCGACTTTCGGTTGTGGCGGGCCTGGGCTGGGGCTTGGCCTGTTCGGCCAGACGCTCGTCGATGCGGTTCTTCAGGGCGATCAGGAGGCCGAGGGCGATGAAGGCACCGGGAGGCAGAATCGCCAGCAGGAATCCCTGGTAATCGCCGATCAGGGTGATCTTCCAGCTTGCGGCCAGCGGGCCGAACAACAGTTGCATGTTGGCGAACAGCGCTCCGGTGCCGAGCAATTCGCGCAACCCGCCCAGAACTAGCAGAACCGTGGCAAAGCCGCAGCCCATCATCAGCCCGTCGAAGCCCGCCTGCAGCGGGTTGTGTCGGGCAGCGAAACCATCGGCCCGTCCGAGGATCACGCAGTTGGTGGTGATCAGCGGAATGAAGATGCCGAGGATCTGGTAGAGGTCGTAGGTGAAGGCCTGCATCAGGAGTTCGATGCAGGTGGTGAGCCCGGCGATGATCATCACGAAGACCGGCAGGCGCACTGCAGTATTGGTCACGCTGCGTACCAGGGATACGGCGATGTTGGAGCAGGCCAGTACCAGGATGGTGGCAAGGCCCAGGCCGACGGCGTTGACCGTGGAATTGCTCACCCCGAGCAGCGGGCAGAGGCCCAGCAGCTGCACCAGCGCCGGATTGTTTCGCCACAGGCCGTTGAGGCCGAGTTCGCGGTAGCTGGTATCGCTCATGGCTTGCTCCCTTGCGGCTCGTCAGTTGGTGGGTTGTGCGGGGCCTTCGCGCTCAGCAGCGTAGCCCGGTTGGCGGTGAAATACTCGAGGGCCTGGTGAACTGCCTTGACCACCGCGCGCGGGGTGATGGTGGCGCCGACGAACTGATCGAACTGTCCGCCGTCCTTCTTCACGGCCCAGCGCGCTTCGCCTGGATCGTCCAGGGACTTGCCCGCGAAACCGAGGATCCAGGGACTCTTCGCCAATTCGATCTTGTCCCCCAGGCCCGGGGTTTCCCGGTGGCCGATGACACGCACTCCCGCCAGTCGCCCATCGGTTAGGATGCCGATCAGCAGCTGAATGGCACCGCTGTAGCCGTCCGGGGCAGTGGCACGCAGGATGACGGCACTGGGTTGTCCGTCCTTGAAGGCGATATACGCGGACTGCGGACCCCGATGGCCGAGCATGGGCTCGTTGAGCTGGATGCTGTCGGCAAGCAGGTCATTGTCATAGCTGCCGGGCGGCAGGATCTCGCCCAGCGCCCGAACCTGGGCGTGGTGCTCGGCGGCACGGATGCGCTCGGCGGTGGCCTGGCGAAGCAGGGTGACGCTGCCGACCGTGATGATCGCGAACAGGCCCAGAACCAGGCTGTTCTTCAGTATCGAGCGGCCGACTTCGGGCATGGGCATGGCTTAGTCTCCCAGCTTGAAGCCGCGTTCGGGCTTGCTGTGGCCGTAGGTGCGGGGGCGGGTGTAGTAGTCGATGGTCGGCGCGGCGAGGTTCATCAGTAGCACGGCGAAGGCCACGCCGTCCGGATAGCCGCCCCAGGTGCGGATCACGTAGACGAGGATGCCCACTCCGGCGCCGAAGATCAGCCGTCCACGGTTGCTGGTCGCGCCGCTGACCGGATCGGTGACGATGAAGAAGGCGCCCAGCATGGTCGCGCCGCTGAACAGATGGAACAGGGGCGAGCCGTTGGAATCCGAGCCCGAGCCGTTCCAGAACAGCAGACTCATGACGAAGAGTGCGGCGAGCATTCCGACCGGGGCGTGCCAGCCGAACAGCCGCTTGTGGAGCAGGAACAGGCCACCGGCGAGAAAGGCCAGATTCACCGTCTCGGCGCCCCATCCCCCGATCAGGCCGAAGGCCGGGCTCTGCCACAGCTCCTCGACGGTCAGGCTCTTGTTGGTCTTCAGCACGTCCAGCGCGGTCGCCTGACTCCAGCCATCGGGCAGTGCGGTAATGCCGAGGATATGCCGGATGCCTTCGAGCATGCCCACACTATGGGGCGTGGGCCAGGCCGTCATCTCTTGGGGGAAGGAAATCAGCGCCACGACATAACCGACCATGGCCGGGTTGAACGGGTTCTGTCCGAGTCCACCGTACAGTTGCTTGGCGAAGGCGATGGCGAAGGCACAGGCGACGCAAGTCAGCCACCAGGGCGAGTAGGGCGGCAGGGCGAGGGCCAGCAGCACGGCGGTGACCAGGGCGCTGCCGTCGCTGAGGAAGAAGCGCACCGGGCGCTTGCGCAGGGACAGCACCGCCGCTTCCGCACCCAGCGCGACGGCGCCGGCCCAAACCAGATTGATCAGGGTGCCGATGCCATACAGCCAGGTGAGGGCAAGCACCCCGGGCAAGGTGGCCAGCAATACCTGTTGCATGACCTTCTGGGTGCGGTTGCTGCCCTTGGTGTGGGGCGACGTGATGCGGGGCAGGGCCATTGGCTCTCCGGAGATTCAGTCTGTTCGCGGGCGGTCGATGCTTGGTTCTGCCAGGCAGGCGTCAGTCGCCCTTTGGATCGGCTTCAGTGTGGGCCTGCAGCCTGTGCTCGACACTGGCCAGTCGTGCCCGTGCGGCGTCCAGCGCGGCCGGATCGGCGTCCACCTTGCGCTCCAGCCTGTGCAGGTCGGCACGGGCGTAGGCCAGTTCGGTCTTCAAGGCGCGACTCGTTTCGTCGATCGGTCGTTTGTCGACGCGTACCAGTTGTGGCACCGGTTTGCCCGAGGCTTCCTCGGCGGCATGCAGAGCCTGTTCGGCGCTGGCGAGGGCCGCTCGCAGCGGGGCCCGTTCGGCTTCGTCGGTGCCCGCACGTTCGGCTTTCTTCAGCTCGCTCCGCCGCAGCGCCAGCTCGATCTTGGCCTTTTTCAGCGCCTCTTCGCCCTCGCTCCGGACGACCGGAGCCGGGCTCTGTGCAGCGAGGGCCCTGTCGACGGCGGCCAGTTGATCGCGCAACCGCTCCAGCTCCGCCGCCTGTTCGGCGCTCGGCTGTTCGAGTTTCTCGAGCTTGCGGACCTGCACGCGCAGCATCGCCGCCTCGATCTTGGCCTTCTTCTGCGCCGCCTCGTCGGCAGGCTGGGCTGCCGACGGCAGGGGTGGCGGCGCCTCCTGCATGGCGGCCTCGAGTGCTTTCCGTGCGGCTTCGGCGGCCTCGCGCAGATCCTTGACCTGGGCTTCCAGCTCGGCCGTGGCGTGCAGGGCCAGCTGCTTCTCGGCCTTTTTCAGGGCGACCTGGGCCATGCTAGCCTCGATCTTCAGCTTCTTCTGCCGCTCGGCCAGCTTGTCCGGAACTGAGGCGACGGTGTTCGGCTGATGCGGTACGGAAGCGCTTTCCGCCTGGCTCGCCTTGACCCGGGTGGCCCGCTCGGTGCGTGCCTTGCGCTCGGCCTCCTTCAACTCCTCGGCCTTGCGCAGGCGCTCCTGGCGCGACTCGAAGCGCTGCCGGGAATGCTCGGCCTTCTGCTGGCGATGCTCCAGCTCGCGGATCTCCGCCTTGGCTGCGCGGTAGTACTGCACCAGCGGCAGGTTGGACGGGCAGACATAGGCGCAGGCGCCGCATTCGATGCAGTCGAACAGGTCGTGCCGCCGCAACTGCTCGTGTTCGTGGCCGAGGGCGAAGTAATGCAGCTGCTGCGGCAGCAGGCTGGCCGGGCAGACGTCGGAACAGTCGCCGCAGCGAATGCAGGGCAGAGCCGGCGGCGGAGGCGGCAGTTCGCTGCGGGTGGGCGCCAGAAGGCAGTTGCTGGTCTTGATCAGCGGCACGTCCATGGAGGGCAGGGTGATGCCCATCATCGGGCCGCCCATGATCAGGCGATCGAGCTTGCCCGGCTCCAGCCCGGCGAAGGCGAGCAGCTCGCCCACCGGGGTACCGAGCAGCGACTCGACGTTCATCGGCCGTGCCAGGGCTTCGCCGGTCAGGGTGACGATGCGCGAGATCAGGGGCCGGCCGAGGATGACCGCGTCGTGCACGGCGACGCAGGTGCCGACGTTCTGGCAGAGCATGCCGATATCCGTCGGCAGTCCGCCGGAGGGCACCTCGACGCCGGTGAGGACCTGGATCAGCTGCCGCTCGCCGCCGGAAGGATACTTGGTGGGAATCGCGCAGACCGCGTAGGGGCGTTCCCCGACCGCCGTGCGCACCGCGGCGATGGCCTCGGGCTTGTCGTCCTCGATGCCGATCAGTACCCGCTCGGGGCCGAGCAGGTGGGCGATGATCTCGATGCCGCTGACCAGTTCGGCGGCTCTTTCTCGCATCAGGACATCGTCGGCGGTGATGTAAGGCTCGCACTCGGCGCCGTTGACGATCAGGGTATGGATCTTTTCGTCGTGCGGCCGGGCCGCCAGTTTCACCGCGGTGGGAAAGCCGGCCCCGCCCAAGCCGCTGATGCCGGCCTGGCGGATCTTCTCCAAGAGAACTTCGGGCGCCAGGGCGCGGTAGTCGGCGCAGGGTTCGAGAGCGATCCACTCCTCTCGGCCGTCGCTGTCGATGACGATGGCCGGCGCGAGCATGCCGGAGACGTGAGGGTAGGGCTGGGGCCCGACGAAGCTCACGCTCCCCGAGGTCGGGGCGTGCAGCGGCGCGCTCACCAGGCTGCCGGCGGCGGCGATGGGCTGGCCCTTGAGCACGCGCTGGCCGACCTCGACCAGCGGCTCGGCCGGCGAGCCGACATGCTGGCTGAGCGGCAGGACCAGCCGGCGAGGCAGCGGGGCCCGCTGGATCGGCGTGCGGGTGGATTGTTCCTTGCACGACGGCGGATGGATGCCGCCATGGAAATCCCAGAGTCGTTGCCTGTCGCTCATGCCGCTTGCTCCCGATCGCTGGCGATCAGCCGGCCGGGCGGCAGGGGCTGCTCCCATTTCCAGTTCTGCACCGTGCCGGCCAGGGGAAGCATGTCGATGCAGTCCACCGGACAGGGCTCGACGCACAGATCGCAGCCGGTGCATTCGGCGGCGATCACCGTGTGCATCTGCCGCGCGGCGCCGACGATGGCGTCCACCGGGCAGGCCTGCAGGCACTTGGTGCAGCCGATGCACTCGGCTTCTCGGATGTAGGCGACCCGCGGCGGTCGCTCGCCTTCTGGCGCATCCAGCGGTTCGGGCACCACATCCAGCAGTTCGGCGAGTGCCTGTATGGTGGCCTCGCCGCCCGGCGGGCACTTGTTGATCTTGTCGCCGCCGGCGATGGCCTCGGCGTAGGGCTTGCAGCCGGGATAGCCGCACTGGCCGCACTGGGTCTGCGGCAGCAGGGCGTTGATCCGCTCGGCGATCGGGTTGCCCTCGACCCGGAAGCGCACCGCCGCATAGCCGAGCAGCGCCCCGCAGACCAGGCACAGCAGGAGCAGGGCGAGGACGGCGGTGAGGACCGGGCTCATGGCTTGATCAATCCGGAAAAGCCCATGAAGGCCAGGGACATCAGCCCGGCGGTGACCAGGCCGATGGCGGCGCCGCGGAACGGCTTGGGCACGTCGGCGATGGCGATGCGCTCGCGCATGGCGGCGAACAGCACCAGCACCAGGGAGAAGCCCAGACCGGCGCCGAAACCGTTGGCGGTGGCGGTGAGGAAGCCGTATTCGGCCTTGTTGGCGTTGAGCAGAGCCACCCCGAGGACGATGCAGTTGGTAGTGATCAGCGGCAGGAAGATGCCGAGTACGCGATAGAGCAGCGGGCTGGTCTTGTTCACCATCATCTCGGTGAACTGCACGACCACGGCGATCACCAGGATGAAGCCGATGGTGCGCAGGTACTCCAGGTCCAGCGGCTTGAGCACGTACTGCTGCAGCAGATAGCTGCATATGGAGGCCAGGGTCAGGACGAAGGTGGTGGCCAGGGACAGGCCGATGGCGGTCTCGATCTTCTTCGATACGCCCATGAACGGACACAGGCCGAGGAACTGCACCAGCACGAAATTATTGACCAGGATGGCGCTAACCATGATCAGGGCGAGTTCGGTCATCGCGATGTCCGGGGGCTGGCAGAGGGGCTGGGGTAAAGGGGATCCATTATCCGGAAGCGCCGGGGGGCGGACAAGCTGGCGCGGTCGTCCGCAAGGGCGTGCGGACACGCCCGGTGCCGGGTGGCGCGCGGGTCGGGCGAAGGAGGCCGACCCGCGTACGGGGCTTACATCACCCGCTGGCCCGGCTTGGCGCCGGCATCGGGGCTGAGCAGGAAGATTTCCTTGCCGCCGGGGCCGGCCGCCAAGACCATGCCCTCGGAAACGCCGAACTTCATCTTGCGCGGGGCCAGGTTGGCCACGTAGAGGGTCAGGCGGCCCTCCAGTTCAGCCGGGTTCGGATAGGCGCTCTTGATCCCGGAGAACACGTTGCGCTTCTCGTCGCCGATGTCGAGAGTCAGGCGCAGCAGCTTCTCCGCCCCCTCGACCAGCTCGGCCTTCTCGATCAGGGCGATGCGCAGGTCCACGGCGGCGAAGGCGTCGAAGTTGATCTGCGGGGCCAGCGGCTCCTTGAGCAGCTCGCCGTTGCCCTGCTTCGGCGAAGAGCCGGTTTCCGCCGCGGCCAGATCTTCCTTGGAGGCTTCCACCATGGCTTCGATCTTGGCCGGCTCGATGCGGGTCATCAGCGGGGTGAAGGCATTCAGCGGGTGGTTGGCCAGCGGGGTCGCCAGGTCGGCCCAGGTCAGCGGGGCAACGTTGAGGAAGGCCTCGGTGGCCTCCGCCAGCTTCGGCAACACCGGCTTGAGCAGGATCACCAGCTGGCGGAACAGGTTCACGCCGAGGGCGCAGATGGCCTGCACCTCGGCCTGCTTGCCTTCCTGCTTGTTCAGCGCCCAGGGCGCCTTGTCGGCGATCCAGGCGTTGGCGCGGTCGGCCAGAGCCATGATCTCGCGCATGGCGCGGGCGAAGTCGCGGGCCTCGTAGGCCTCGGCGATGGACGGCGCGGCGTTCTGGAAGGCGGCCCACAGCTCGGGCTCGGGATTGGCCTCGACCAACACGCCGCCGTTGCCCTTGTGGATGAAGCCGGCGCAGCGGCTGGCGATGTTGACCACCTTACCCACGAGATCCGAATTGACCTTCTGCACGAAGTCCTCGAGGTTGAGGTCGAGGTCGTCGACGCCGCGGGACAGCTTGCTGGCGTAGTAGTAGCGCAGGTACTCGGGATTCAGGTGTTCCAGGTAGGTGCGCGCCTTGATGAAGGTGCCGCGGGACTTGGACATCTTCTGCCCGTTCACCGTCAGGTAGCCGTGCACGTTGAGCGCGGTCGGCTTGCGGTAGCCGGCGCCTTCCAGCATCGCCGGCCAGAACAGGGCGTGGAAGTTGATGATGTCCTTGCCGATGAAGTGGTACAGCTCGGCCTCGGAGTCCTTGCCCCAGAAGGCGTCGAAGTCCAGCTCCGGACGGCGTTTGCAGAGGTTGGCGAAGCTGGCCATGTAGCCGACCGGCGCGTCCAGCCAGACGTAGAAGTACTTGCCCGGCTCGTCGGGGATCTCGAAGCCGAAGTAGGGCGCATCGCGCGAGATGTCCCACTCCTGCAGGCCGGCGTCCAGCCATTCGGCGATCTTGTTCGCCACCGATTCCTGCAGGGCGCCGCTGCGGGTCCATTCCTTGAGCATGGCCTCGAAGTCCGGCAGCTTGAAGAAGAAGTGCTTGGACTCCCTGAGCACCGGGGTGGCGCCGGAGATGGCCGAGCGCGGGTCCTTCAGTTCGGTCGGCTCGTAGGTGGCGCCGCACTTCTCGCAGTTGTCGCCGTACTGGTCCTCGGCGCCGCATTTCGGGCAGGTGCCCTTGATGAAGCGGTCCGCCAGGAACATGCCCTTTTCCGGGTCGAAGTACTGGGTCACCGAACGGGTGGCGATGTGCCCGGCATCGCGCAGACGGGTGTAGATCAGCCCGGCGAAATGGCGGTTCTCTTCCGAGTGGGTCGAGTGGAAGTTGTCGAAGTCGACCAGGAAGTCGGCGAAGTCGGCGCTGTGCTCGGCCTGCACGTTGGCGATCAGCTGCTCCGGGGTGATGCCTTCCTTCTCCGCGCGCAGCATGATCGCCGAGCCGTGGGCGTCGTCGGCGCAGACGTAGACGCACTGGTTGCCGCGCAGCTTCTGGAAGCGCACCCACATGTCGGTCTGGATGTACTCGAGCATGTGGCCGAGGTGGATCGAACCGTTGGCGTAGGGCAGAGCGCTGGTGACGAGAATCTGACGGGCTTCGGACATGGTGTTCTGCAGTCGGGATTGCGGGAGGAAAGTCGTCAACTATAAAGGCGCGACGCTTTTTTTTCATCCGCGGCCGCATTGGGCGCCGGCGCTTTAGCGGCTAAGATACCTGCCAGTTTTACTTGGTCTTTTGGGGAGTCACCATGTCCGTCACCCGCGAAGCGATCGAAGGCGCCCTGCGCCAGTACACCGATCCGCACCTGAACCAGGACCCGGTCAGCGCCGGCTGCGTCCGCGACATCGCCATCGCCGGCGACCAGGTGCGTGTGCACCTGGTGCTCGGCTACGCCGCCGGGCTGTTCAAGAGCGGCCTGGCCCAACTGCTGCAGATGGCCCTGGAAAAGATCCCCGGCGTGGCCCGGGCCGAAGTCCGCGTCGATTGCGTGATCGAGCCGCACAAGGCCCAGGACCAGGTACCGGCGCTGGCCAGCGTGAAGAACGTCATCGCCGTGGCTTCCGGCAAGGGCGGAGTGGGCAAGTCCACCACCGCGGCCAACCTGGCCCTGGCCCTGGCCCGCGAGGGCGCGCGGGTTGGTGTGCTGGACGCGGACATCTACGGCCCGAGCCAGGGCATCATGTTCGGCATTCCCGAGGGCACCCGGCCGCAGGTGAAGGACCAGAAATGGTTCGTGCCGCTGGAGGCCCACGGCGTGCAGGTCATGTCCATGGCCTTCCTCACCGACGACAACACCCCCATGGTCTGGCGCGGGCCGATGGTTTCCGGCGCCCTGCTGCAGCTGATCACCCAGACCGCCTGGAACGACCTCGATTACCTGGTGGTGGACATGCCGCCGGGCACCGGCGACATCCAGCTGACCCTGGCGCAGAAGGTGCCGGTGGCAGGCAGCGTGATCGTCACTACGCCCCAGGACCTGGCCCTGCTCGATGCCAAGAAGGGCGTGGAGATGTTCCGCAAGGTCAACATCCCGGTGCTCGGCGTGGTGGAGAACATGGCCGTGCACATCTGCTCCAACTGCGGCCATGCCGAGCACCTGTTCGGCGAGGGCGGCGGCGAGAAGCTGGCGGCCCGCTACAACGTCGAGCTGCTCGCCTCCCTGCCGCTGTCCATGGACATCCGCAGCCAGGCCGACGCCGGCCGGCCGACGGTGATCGCCGATCCGGACGGCCCGGTGGCGCAGATCTATCAGCAGATGGCGCGCAAGGTCGGCGCGCGCATCGCCCAGAGCGGGCAGATCGTCGCCCAGTCCATGCCGAAGATCGTGATCAGCGAGGATTGAGCCCCGCGCCCGGCCGCCGCTGCGCCGCACCGGCCGGGCTTTGAACCCGAGGGGCCGGCCCGGTAAGATGCGCCCTCCCTTTCGTCAACAGCCCAGTCAGGACCCGTCGCCATGAGCATCAAATCGGACAAGTGGATACGCCGCATGGCCCAGGAACACGGCATGATCGAGCCCTTCGTCGAGCGCCAGGTGCGCACCCAGGGCAGCGCGCCGCTGATCTCCTACGGCGTGTCCAGTTACGGCTACGACGTGCGTTGCGCCGACGAATTCAAGGTGTTCACCAACATCCACTCGGCCACCGTCGATCCCAAGCACTTCGACGAGAAGAGCTTCGTCGACGTGAAGGGGCCGGTCTGCATCATCCCGCCGAACTCCTTCGCCCTGGCGCGCACCGTCGAGTACTTCCGCATCCCGCGCAACGTGCTGACCATCTGCCTGGGCAAGAGCACCTACGCCCGCTGCGGCATCATCGTCAACGTCACCCCGCTGGAGCCGGAGTGGGAAGGTCACGTGACCCTGGAGTTCTCCAACACCACCACCCTGCCGGCGAAGATCTACGCCAACGAGGGGGTGGCGCAGATGCTCTTCCTCGAGTCCGACGAGCCCTGCGAGGTCTCCTACAGGGACCGCGGCGGCAAGTACCAGGGCCAGACCGGCGTCACCCTGCCCAAGGCCTGACCGGGCCGCTCGGCGGCCCGTCGGAATTCCCGGCGGGCGCCGGACTCTACCGACTGTAGCTCTGGGCGGCGCATCGCCCACAACCGTCGGAGGTCGTCATGGATATCCCGAACCCGTTCGAACCCCTCCTTCGCCAGTCCTGGCCGCCCGCTGCCTCGCCGCGCGATCAGCAGGAGCCCGGCGAGCCGACCCAGCCCACCGAACCCGGCGAACCCACCCGTCCCGACCAGCCGCCGCCGGCGCCTGTGGCCTGAGTCCTGGCATTCAGGCGGCGTGCTGTGCCTCGGCGAGCAGGTCGATCGCTTCCTGCTCGCTGGTTTCGGGGAATTCGGCATAGTGCTGGCCGACCGACACGAAGGGATCGGGCATGGCCAGGCAGATCGCCTCGTCGGCCAGCTGCCGCAGATCCTCGATGACCGCCCGCGGCGCCACCGGCACCGCCAGCACCAGATGCTGCGGGCCGGCCTTGGCCAGGCCGCGCAGCGCGGCGCGCAGGCTGCCGCCGTGGGCGATGCCGTCGTCGATCAGGATCACGCAGCGGTCTTTGGCCTCGGGCACCGGACGTTCGCCGCAGTACAGCTGGCGGCACTGCTCCAGCTCCCGCAGCTGACGCTGCGTCTGTACCTCCAGCCAGCCGGCCGGCGGGTGAAGCTGACGCATCACCTCCCGGTTGAGCACCAGTTGCGGGTCGGCGCCGTAGACCAGTGCCCCGATGCTTAGGGATTGGTAGCCGGGCGCGCCGATCCGGCGCACCAGCAGCAGATCCAGATCGGCCTCCAGCTGGCGGGCGACCTCGAAGGCGACCGGAATGCCGCCCGGCGGCTGGGCGAGTACCAGCGGATGTTCTTCGGCATGCGGCGCCAGGGCTTCGGCCAGTTCCAGGCCGGCGCTGCGGCGGTCGCGAAACCGGTGGGGAAGAGGGCCGTTTCCGGGCATGTCCTTATTCTCCGAACGGGTAGGTTTCGGCTTCCCCCGCATGCGGCCGGCGCGGCCCCAGGGGAGTGACGGCGTGGGTTTCCTCCAGCCAGATCCAGGCATCGAACTGTTCGGCCAGCACCGCTTCGAAGTAATGGCTCTGGCGCTCGCTCTCGGGCCGGTAGATCACGCCGATGGCCCGCTCCAGCAGGGTCTCCGACAGGACGTCGCGCAGCTCGTCGCGGCCCTCGCCGCGCCAGTCGGTGAAGGAGGCGGACAGGCCGGTGCGCAGGAAGCGCTGTTCCCAGCTGTCCCGCCGCGAGGGGCGCACCCACTTGATCTGCATCGGTTCGTCCCAGTTGCTGGCGGCGGCTACTTCGCCGCGGTCGGTGCCCATGCCGATCAGTACTGCCTCCCCGCCCCAGGCCGTGCGGCAGAGTTCGCCGATGTTGAATTCGCCGGCCCAGCCCATGGCCGTCGCGCCGGCATTGCCGATGTGCGAGTTGTGCGCCCAGACCACCGCCCTGGCCTGCGGGCCGCGGTGCTCCAGGAGGCTGCGCAGGGTGTCGAACATGTGCCGGTCGCGCAGGTTCCAGGAGGCGGTCGAGCCGTGGTACATGGTCCGGTAGTAGTGCTCGGCGGCCCGCACCACGCGGGCATTCTGCGCGGCGTCGAAGAACGCCTCGCCGTTGTGGCCGAGCCGCTCCAGGCGCTGTTCGAGCAGGCTGCGCAACTGCTCGACCACCTGATCCTCGCAGGACTGCTGGCCATACAGCACGCTGCGACCGTATTGCGCGGGGGTGTCCTGCCAGGGCGTCAGGCAGCCGTAGCGCTGCCGGGCGGCCTGCGCCGCCTGCGGATCGATCTTGTCCAGATAGGCCAGCACGGCTTCGATCGAGGCGCCCAGGCTGTAGACGTCCAGGCCGCGGAATTCGACGCGCCGCTCCAGGGGCAGGGCCTGGTTGTGGCCGGCCAGCCAGTCGCAGAACGAAGCGACCTCGCGGTTGCGCCACATCCAGGTGGGGAAGCGTTCGAAGGCGTCGTACTTCCAGTCGGCCGGCTCCTGCCAGCGCACGTGGCGGTCGATCTGCGCGGCGTCCGGCCAATCCGCCTCGACGGCGACTATATTGAATCCATGCTGTTCGATCAGCCGGCGGGTGATGGCCGCGCGGGTGCGATAGAACTCGGAGGTGCCGTGGCTGGCCTCGCCGATCAGCACCACGCGGGCATCGGCGTAGCGGTCGAACAGTTCGGCGAACGCCTCGGTTTCGAGGGCGGGCAGGGGGCAGGCGCTGCGACGCAGGACTGCCAGGCATTCGTGCTCGCCGGGCGGAACGGCATACCGGGTGTCGGAACGAAGATTCATGGCAACCTCCGCAAGCTCTTTTCCCTGCTGACCGGGCCCGGGACGCAGGGTTCCGGGCAGTACGGGATTACCAGAAAAGCCTAGTCATTGTTGGCGGCTTGGCGAACCGATCGATTCGAGCGGGTCTAATCCTTGGCACCTGGCCGAGACCGGGAGCGTCTACATCAGGGGTTACAGCGGAGGAGCATGCTATGGCTAAGTGGACGATCACCTTCAACAAGGACGGTAATACGGTGAAGATGGAAACCGAGTCGGCGACCAAGCCCAGCGTTGACGAGGCCAACGTCAAGGTGCTGGAGCTGGCCGAACGCGAGGGCTACGAGCGGCAGGGCGAGGCGGAGTCGCCCGAGGCCGAGAAGGAACCGGCCGTGCGCCTGCTCGAGCGCTACGGCATCACCCTGACCGGCATCGCCGAAGCGGAATCCAGTGAGTGATTGAATGATAAAGAGGCCGGACAGCCTCCCGGCCAAGCCATGGTCGACGCCACTTGCTTTGCCGCTTCGTCATCGGATCAGAGGGTGCGCCGGGGACGCACCCTCGTCTGACGGAGAAGTCGCTCCCGGCGGCAAGCCCCTCCCCGAATCCGTCCCCTTCCGCCCGTCACCGTCCGGTCGGCACCAGTAGCAGCCGCCGAGTGCCGTATGCCTTGTCCAGGTTCTGCGCCTTGAAGGGGAAGCTCGCGTATTGCCCCTTGAGCCAGGCGTCGATGCCGTCGGCATAGTGCGGACTGGCCGGGTTGCCGGACTGGCCGGTGCCGATCTGGCCCAGCATGGGTTCCTCGCGGGCGAAATCGACGACCAGCCGCATGGACGGCGCCAGCCAGACGTCGAAGTCCTGGCCCCAGCGATAGGCCGCGGCGTTCAGCGTGTCCTGGTCGCCGCCGGCCGGGACCGGGCCGCGATCGAGGAGGCCGCCCAGCGCATGCAGTTCGCCGCGCTGGCCGACGCTCAGGTAGGGCGCCAGACGGGTGCCGTCGCTGATCCAGCGGTAGGGGTGCAGCTTGCCCCATTGCCAGGCGCTGTGCTGGCTGCCGAGTCGCTGCTCCAGGTATGCCGTGGCGGCCGCCAGGCTGCGCGCCAGGATGGCCGGCTTGTCTTCCTTCTGCGGGGTGCCGACGTCGTCCCAGAACGGGCTGTCCTCGCGGCCGAGCAGGTGGTCGGCTTGGGCCGAGTAGGAGAGGTCTGACATCTGCAGCAGCGCCTGCCAGGCGGCGCCGTCGTCCGGCCCGAGCTCGTCGAGGAATATCTGCCGGGCGCTCTCGCGGAGGAAGGCACTGTACAGGGCGGCATCGGCCGAGTCGGCGGCGAGCCGGCCGTCGAACGCCAGCAGGCGGGTCAGGGCTTCGCGGGCCTGGCCGGCCTTGGCCGGCGGCAGCGCGTCGATGGCCTGCCGCAGGGCTCCGGCCATGCCGGGGGCTTCGAGCATCGCCTTGAGCCTGGCGGCGAAGGTCGAGGTCTGGTCGTACTGCATGGCGATCATGCTCTGGGTGTCGTGGCGGCCGCGCCCGGCCAGTTCGGCGATGCGCTCGGCGCGCCCCGGCGAGTACCAGGAGTTGGACAGCTGCATGCCGTAGCCGCGCGGCACCGGGCGCTGGTTGGCGGTGCCCAGCCAGCCCTGCATCGGGTCCTGGTCGTAGGGGTGGAGCATGGGGTCGGCGAAGCCGTCCCAGTCGTAGCGGCCGTCCCAGCCGGGCGAGGGCAGCAGGCCGATCCCGGCGCGGCGGTTGGGATAGCGGCCGGTGACCTGCCAGCCGATGTGCCCGGCGTCGGCGAACACCAGGTTCAGGGCCATGGCGCGCAGCTCGCCGGCGGCGGCGAAGGCCTGGTCCACCGAGCCGGCCTGGGACAGGCGGAAGAAGGCGTCGAGGCTATTGTCGCCGTCGAACGGGATGCTCTGCAGCGCCAGACCGTAACGGCTGCTCAGCTGCAGTTCGTGCCTGCGCTCGCCGAGCGCATCGTTCAGCAGGGGGCCGTGGGCGGTCTCGTAGAAGGTCTCGCGGCGCGGCTTCTCGCCCTTGACGAGGAAGGTCTCCTGCCGTTCGCGCAGCGGCTGCCAGCGGTCGCTGGAGCGATAGTAGAGGCGTCCGCCCTCCTGCTTGAGCTGTTCGAGGAACAGGTCCTGGGTGTCGGCCATGACCATGGTCATGCTCCAGGCCAGCTTGCCGTTGAAGCCGGCGGCTACCGCCGGCAGACCGGCGACGGAAACCCCGGCGGCCTGGAATTTCGGCGAGCGGATCTGCACGAAGCTCCACAGCGAAGGCAGCGTCAGCGGCAGGTGGGTGTCGTTGGCCAGCAGGCTCTTGCCGTGGCGGCTCTTCTGCGGGGCGATGGCCCAGTTGTTCGAGGCGGCGACGCCGAGCGGGAGCAGGCCGGCGATCCGGGTCCTGGTCCGGCTCAGCTCGGCGAGGCCTGGAACCCGGCCGCTCAGATCGAGTCCGGCGAGCTTCTTGGCTTCCTCGAACGGCAGCGGCTCGTCGGGATAGCTCGGCGTCAGCCAGGCCAGCTTGTCGGCGCCGACCTTCTGCGCCAGCGACAGGGCGGCGAGCTCCTCCTGCAGGTTGGTCGACAGGCTGAAGTTGACCAGGCAGAACAGCAGCGCCGAATCCTGCGCCGTCCAGTATTCCGGTCGATAGCCGGTCGCGGCGATATCCGCCGGCAGCTTGCCGCGGTGCTGGTACAGGTAGGCGTTGACGCCACGGGCATAGACCTCGAAGACCTGCCGGGTCTGTGGCGAGGCGCTCTTCAGCAGCGCCTCGGCGCTGCGCTTGAGGCTCAGCGCGCGCATGAAGCGGTCGATCTCGAGCACGCCGGGGCCGTGCATCTCGGCCAGCCTGCCGCCGGCCAGCAGGCGCATGCCGAGCATCTGGCTCAGGCGGTCGCTGGCATGCACGTAGCCCAGGGCGAACATGGCGTCATGGTAGTTCCGGGTCTCGATCAGCGGCATGCCCTGGGCATTGCGCCGGACCGCCACGCTGTCGGCCAAGCCCTGGAGGCGCACGATGCCCTGTTCCGGCGGCAGGCTGTCGGCATAGCGCCGCTCGACCAGCGACTGGCAGCCGCCGATGCCGAGCAGGGACACGAAACCGGCGCCGAGCGCCAGGCGGGACAGGGGACGAAACAGGCGCGATCGCATGCAGCAAGCTCCTTGATACGGTGGGCTCGAGCTGTCGGGGAGAGGGGCCGGCCGCAGGCCGGTCTCGGCGGGCGCCTAAGGTAGGGAGCCGACGTGCCGCTGGCAAGCGGTACGGGGCTTTATTTGCGCGGCGGCAGGGCCTCCTCGAGCAGCCAGTGGGCGCAGTTGCGCGCGGCGGCTTTGTGCTGCAGTTCGAGGGCGTTGAACAGGGCCTCGAAGTGCCGCCGCTCGGCCTTGTCCAGGGCCGACCAGTCGGCATGGGTGGGCACGTGGGCGCTGGCCTCGTAGAGCTGCTGGAAGACCTGGCAGCGCTCGCTCTGGCTCAATTGCGGGTCGTAGTGATCGAGGAGCACCTTGATGCGGATGGCCCCCTCGATCAGTGGTACCTGCTCGTCCAG
The DNA here is from genome assembly GCF_042643485.1 of Azotobacter bryophylli. Taxonomy (NCBI): domain Bacteria; kingdom Pseudomonadati; phylum Pseudomonadota; class Gammaproteobacteria; order Pseudomonadales; family Pseudomonadaceae; genus Azotobacter; species Azotobacter bryophylli. The sequence continues at coordinate 17,588 of NZ_JBHRSJ010000035.1, forward strand.
AAGACTGCCGGCGAGCAGGCGCAGATGACCGGCGAGCAGGGCGCGGCGCTCCTGCTCGGCGGCCGCCAGGGCGCTCTGCCGGCTCCAGACCTGACGCCAGAGCGCGAACGCCACGCTGCTCAGCGCCAGTACGATCAGCAGGGCGCTCAGCAACAGGCCGACGACCAGCGTGCTCATGCCGGCGGTTCAGTGGCGGTTCAGGCGCCGTGGCACTTCTTGAATTTCTTCTGGCTGCCGCAGGGGCAGGGATCGTTGCGCCCGACGTCCTTCAGCGGATTGCGTGTCGGTTCCTGGGCGTGGTTGCAGTCCGGCCCGTGCACGTGATGGTGGTGATCGTGGTCATGGTTGCAGTGCGGACCGTGGACATGGGGTTCTTGGCTCATAGCGGGGCCTCGTCGGTTATGAAGTCGCCCGGCATTATCTCTCCATTGTGGGTAAGCCGCACCGTACGTCCGAACAGCAGCCCGGTCTTGGCCTCCCCGCGCAGCCGGTAGGGGATCGGTCTGTCGCGGTCCTCCAGCAGTTTCACGATTGACCGCAGATGCCGCCAAAGGTTGGTTCTGACCGGCACTTCGAACTCTTCGTAGCTGCGGCCCGGGATGGTGAACCAGTGGCTCCATTCGCCCTCGGCCAGCTTGATGTCCTTCAGGTACAGGGTGTAGTTCAGACCGCGCACGAGCAGACGCCCGCTCCCCGGGTTGTCCATGCGAAAGCGCAGGACGAAGGACTGCTCGAGCAGGCGGGCCTTGACCAGCTCGACTCTGACCAGTTGCAGCTCCGGGTCATCCGCGCGCTCGGCAGCCCGGACGGCGCTGGTGCACATGCCCCAGAGCGTGCTGCAGAGCAGCATGAAGCCGAGTAGTCGCGAGATGTGCACCCGAAAAGACATGCAGAACTCCAAAGGGGACCTCAGTGTATCAACAAGCGGTTGCCTGATCGTCGTGCGCGTCAGGAAAGGACCCGGGCATGACTCGTGGGTCGGCTTATCTTACAGCATGGTAGCTTTTTGACGGCAGCGTGCCGCGTCAATGAAATGCTTCGCAGAACCTCGCTCCAGACGTGTTTGACCCGGCGGGACTGCGCCATACTTCCGGGCGAATGGGACAAGAGTATGACCATGAGCCGTTATCAGATCGTTTTCTCCGGCCAGACGGCCGCCGGCGCGGTGCGGGCGCAGGTCCAGGCCGACCTGGCGCGCCTGTTCCGCGCCGATGCCGCCCGCATCGCCACGCTGTTCTCCGGCCGCCGGATCGCCATCAAGGGCAACCTGGACGCCGCCGAAGCTGAGAAGTACCGCACCGCCCTGGCGCGGGTCGGCGCCCTGGTGGAGGTGCTCCCCGAAGGCGCTCCGGAGGCTGCGGTCTCGGCGCCGGCAGCTGCCGATGCCGGTCGGTCGGCGGACTCCGCACCGGTCGCGCGGGGCAGGCTGCAGGTGCAGCCGCGGGACGAGTACATGGCCGCCTTCGCCGCGGTGGACGCACCGGACTTCGGCGTCGCTCCGCTGGGTGTCGATCTGCAGGAGGCCCGGCCCGAGTCGCCGGCCCCCGAGCTGGACCTGGACCGGTTCAGCCTGGCGCCGGTGGGCAGCGACATGGGACAGGCGCCGGCGAAGCCCGCCGGGCCGCCGCCGGACATCTCCCACCTCAGCCTGCAGCGGCCCTGAGCGCTGGCGGCACAGTAGCTGGGGTCAGCTCGCGTGGCCGGCCGAATTGCAATGGATGCAGCCGCTGGCCGCCCCGTATCCCCTGGCCTTGGCTATCTGCACGGCCTGTCTGCCGGAGAGGAAGGTGCCCAGGAATTCGTACTCGTCGGGGAACTGTGGGCAGCCGTAGCGATGCACCCGGTAGTTCCCCTGTTCGTCCGGGCGAACGTCGACGCAGAACAGCTCGAAACGGCTTCGTCCGTTCATGGCTCGTCGTGCCGGGTTCCCTTGGCCTTCATCCGGTAAAGGCGAAGGCGCAACACTTCTTGAACTTCAGACCGCTGCCGCAGGGGCAGGGATCGTTGCGGCCGGTTTTCAGCGGCACGGTCGGGTCGATGAAGTACCAGCGGCCGGCATGCTGCACGAAGGCCGAGCGTTCGTGGTGGGCATGTTCGCCATGGACGTCGTGCCAGCGTGCAGTGAAGCTGACGAAGGCGTGTTCCGGCTGGCCGCCGATCAGCTCGGCGCTTTCCACCTCCAGCCCGAGCCAAGTGCTCTGCGTGCTCCAGGCGCGGATCGCCTCCAGGTCGAGGGCTGCCTGCTGGGCGGGCAGGGTGGTGTCCCGCAGATAGTCCACGTCGCCCAGTACGTAGGCGCTGTAGCGCGAGCGCATGAGGCTCTCCGCACTGGGAGCGTGGGCGCCGGCCAGGTAGCGGCCGCAGCAGTCGGCGTGCGGGTTGCCGCTGCCGCACGGGCAGCTCGGGCCGGGGAATCGCTCGGGGGATGTCATGGGCTTTTCACCACCAGTACTTGCCGAAGTTTTCCGGGTTGGCCCAGAACTTGGCGTTCAGCCAGTCCGGTACCTGCTTGTAGTCGAGAATGTCGTAGGTGAACAGGGTCAGGATCTGCTCATCGCGCTGGAAGCGTTCGCTGGCCTGCAGGCCCAGGGCGAACAGGTTGGTTTCCTTCCAGCCGCAGGCGGCCAGGTCGACCAGTACGGCCAGACGGCTGGCGTTCAGGTTGCGGATGCCGCCCAGCAGCTCCAGGCCGGTGCGCTTGGGCAGGTGCTCCAGGCAGTCGGCCAGTATCGCCAGCTCGAAGCGTCGGCCGGCCAGTTCGGCCGGCAGCTGCCCGGCCGGGCAGCGGGCGACCTGCGCCTGCGGGTGGGTCTGGCAATAGGCCGCGAGGGCGGGCAGGTCGGTGGCGCCGACCAGTAGCAGGCGCTCGGGGGCGTAGCGCTCGAGCAGGGCAGCGAGGGCCTGCTGGGGCGTGCGGGAGGAAAAACTGTCGGTCATCGATAATCCTCGGTGATCTGCGCAGACTAGCCTAGTGGCCGGTGGAGTGCGCGGTGGGGCGGGGCGGTGCCGGGGCCGGCTCAGAACTGCGGACGGGCGGCGGCGATGGCCACCACCAGCAGGCCGAGCAGCAGGTTGGTCCCCACCACCCGGCGAATCCGCGCCAGTGCCGCGCCGCCGGTCGGCCAGTCCTGCGCCGCCACCGCTCGGCGCAGCTGCGGCAGTTGCAGTAGCTGGACGCGCAGGAACAGGGCGAGCATGACGATGTACAGCCCCATCATCACGTGCACGTAGCGCGGCATTCCGCCGAAGCCGGCGAAGCGCAGGTGCAGCAGGGCGACGCCGCTGGCCGGCAGCAGCACCACCGCCAGCCAGACCCATTGGAAGAAACGGCGGAACACCTCGGGCCAGAGCGTCAGGCGCGCCGGCGCCTCCAAGGTGGCGACCGTGGCGGGGCGCAGGATGGTCCAGGCGAAGAACATGCCGCCGACCCAGATCAGGGCGGCCAGCACATGCAGGGCGTAGGCGAGGGCAAAGGGCGTCATTCGGCAATCTCCGGTGGCGGTCAGCGAAACCCGCGCTATCATAGCCGCCCATCGCGAACCCTGAAAATTTGTCCAGTCGATGCTCAGCGCCGAACTCAAGTCCCAGATCCAGGGGGCCTACTCCCGCTTTCTCGAAGCCAAGGGCTTGAAGCCGCGCTACGGCCAGCGCCTGATGATCGCCGAAGTGGCCAAGGTGCTGGGCGACATCCCGGTGGACGACGAGGGCCGCCGCACCGGCGAACCGGCGGTGGTGGCGGTGGAGGCCGGCACCGGCACCGGCAAGACCGTGGCCTACAGCCTGGCGGCGATTCCCGCGGCCAAGGCGGCCGGCAAGCGTCTGGTGATCGCCACCGCGACCGTGGCCCTGCAGGAGCAGATCGTCCACAAGGACCTGCCCGACCTGATGCGCAACAGCGGCCTCAGCTTCAGTTTCTCCCTGGCCAAGGGCCGCGGCCGCTACCTGTGCCTGTCCAAGCTCGACCTCCTGCTGCAGGAGGGCCAGGCGCAGAGCGCCACCGCCCAGCTGTTCGAGGAGGAGGGCTTTCGCATCGACGTCGACGAGGCCAGCCAGAAGCTGTTTTCCGAGATGATCGAGAAGCTGGCCGGCAACCGCTGGGACGGCGACCGCGACGCCTGGCCCACGGCCATCGAGGATGCCGACTGGGCGCGCCTGACCACCGACCACAGCCAGTGCACCAACCGCCATTGCCCCAACTTCCAGCAGTGCGCCTTCTACAAGGCGCGCGACGGCATGACCAAGGTCGACGTGATCGTCACCAACCACGACATGGTCCTGGCCGACCTCGCCCTGGGCGGCGGCGCGGTGCTGCCGGACCCGCGCGACACCCTCTACGTGTTCGACGAAGGCCACCACCTGCCGGACAAGGCCATCGGCCATTTCGCCCATTTCACCCGCCTGCGCTCCACCGCCGACTGGCTGGGGCAGATCGACAAGAACCTCACCCGACTGCTGGCGCAGAACCCGCTGCCCGGCGAACTGGGACGGCTGATCGAGCAGATTCCTGAGCTGGCCCGCGAGCTGCGCACCCAGCAGCAGTTCATGTCCGCCGCCTGCGAACAGCTCGCCGACTTCCGTCCGGGCGAGGACATGGAGGGCCGCGAGCGGCCGCGGCACCGCTTTGTCGGCGGCATAGTGCCGGCGCATCTGCGCGAGCAGGGCATCGAACTGAGGAAGGGATTTTCCCGCCTCTCCGACCTCTTAACCCGCCTCACCGAGCTGCTCAAGGAAGCGATGGACGGCGAGGCCGGCGTGGGCGCCGCCAGCCACCAGGCCGAGGAGTGGTATCCGCTGTTCGGCAGCCTGCTGGCCCGCGCCCAGGGCAACTGGGAGCTGTGGGGCGCCTTCAGCGCCGAGGACCCGGAGGACAGCCCGCCGATGGCGCGCTGGCTGACCCTGGTCGAGAACGGCGCGCTGCACGACATCGAGGTCAACGCCAGCCCGATCCTCGCTGCCGAAACCCTGCGCCGCAATCTGTGGAACGTCGCCTTCGGCGCCCTGGTGACCTCCGCCACCCTGACTGCGCTGAACAGCTTCGACCGCTTCCGCATGCGCGCCGGCCTGCCGAAGAACGCCGTCACCGCCGTGGTGCCGAGCCCCTTCGCCCACGCCGAGGCGGGCCTGCTGCGGGTGCCGGACCTGAAGGCCGATCCGCGGGACGCGCAAGCCCACACCGCGGCCATCGTGCGCGAACTGCCGCGTCTGGTGGAGGGCGCACGCGGCACCCTGGTGCTGTTCTCCTCGCGCCGGCAGATGCAGGACGTGTTCGACGGGCTCGACCGCGACTGGCGCAAGCGGGTGCTGATCCAGGGCAACCTGTCCAAGCAGGAGACTCTGAACAAGCACAAGGCGCGGGTCGACGACGGCGAGTCCAGCGTGCTGTTCGGCCTGGCCAGCTTCGCCGAGGGCGTCGACCTGCCCGGCGCCTACTGCGAGCACGTGGTGATCGCCAAGATCCCCTTCGCCGTACCGGACGACCCGGTGGAGGCGGCCCTGGCCGAATGGATCGAGGCGCGCGGCGGCAATCCGTTCATGGAGATCGCCGTGCCCGACGCCTCGCTGCGCCTGGTCCAGGCCTGCGGGCGCCTGCTGCGCACCGAGCAGGACCGCGGTACGATCACCCTGCTCGACCGCCGCGTCGTCACCCAGCGCTACGGCAAGGCGATCCTCAACGCCCTGCCGCCGTTCCGCCGGGAGATCGAGTAGCGCCGGAGCGCTCCGCCGGGATCGGACCCCGGCGCGCGGCATGGGTGGAGCAGGATCATTTCCGCCGGATCTGGTCTTCTGTAGGTTGCAATGGAGAGCTGACCGAATGATGCGCCCCCTGGCTTCCCTCTTTCTTGCCTGCTGCCTGACGGCGCCTGCGGTCGTCACGGCCGGCAGCGAGTCCGAGCAGACGCTGTTCAATCTCGCGCGGCCCACCGACGTGGTGCAGGTGTCCGGCAAGGACGCCTACCTGCCGGAGCTGACCGCGGAGAGCACGCCGGAGGGCGAAGTTTTGCGCCGCGTCGTGTTCAACCCGGCGCCCGAGCCGAGCCTGCGCCTGACGCCGCAGCAGGGCAGCTGGGACTGGTCGAAGGCCGGGGCGGTCAGTCTGCGCATCCAGAACGGGATGGACTGGGCGCTGACCCTGCTGGTGAGCCTCGAGAGCGCCGACGGCAAGGTCCTCAGCGGCAGCGTCGGCCTGCCTTCCGGACCGGCGCAGACCCTGCTCCTGCCGCTGCACGCCGTTTCGCCGCGGGCCCAGGGTATGCGCGCCGGCCCGCCGATGCCGCTGAATCTGGACGGGCGGCGGCTGTTCCTGGTCACTACCCTCGAGGGCGATCTGGACCCCGCTCGGGTCGTCTCGCTGACCCTCTCCCTGAGCCGGCCCGACGTGCCCCAGAGCCTGCTGCTCAGCCGTCTCGGCCTGCGCGCGGACGACGGGCTGCAGGCCGCCTACCAGGGCATCGTCGACCGCTACGGGCAGTACAGCCGCGGCGGCTGGCCGGAGAAGGTGTCCGGCGACGAGCAGCTGCAGGCCTCGGCGCGGCAGGAGCGGGCGCAGCTCGACCAGTGGCTGGCCAAGCCGGCCCAGCTGGATCGCTTCGGCGGTTTCCTGCAGGGGCCGGCGTTTCCGGCCAAGGGCTTTTTCCACACGACCAAGCAAGAGGGACGCTGGTATCTGGTGACGCCGGAGGGCCACCCGTTCTATTCCCTGGGCGTGAATACGGTCTCCTCCGACAACCACCGCACCTACGTGGAGGGCCGCGAAGCCATGTTCCAGGCCCTGCCCGGCGCGGACGACCCGCTGGCGGTCTTCTACGGGGCCAGCGACAGCCGCCACGGCAACGCCGCCGGCGAGGGGCGCGGCTTCGACCACGGGCGCTGGTACGACTTCTATCGCGCCAACCTCTACCGGGCCTACGGGCAGAGCTGCACCCCGGCACCGGCGCAGAGTTCCGCCGCGCCGGCCGGCGCCGCTACAGCGCTCGCCACCACCGCGCCGCCGCCCTGCGAGCCCCAGGCTTACGACGCCCAGCGCTGGCGCAGCCATACCCTGGACCGCCTGCAGGCCTGGGGCTTCAACACCCTGGGCAACTGGAGCGACCTGGCCCTGGGCGCCGAGCGGCGCATGCCCTACACGATCCCGCTGCTGATCCTGGGCGATTACGCGAGCATCCCCACCGGGCACGACTGGTGGGGCAGCATGCCCGATCCCTTCGACCCGCGTTTCGCCATGGCCGCCGAGCGGGCGATCGCCATCGCCACCCGCGATCACCGCGACGATCCCTGGCTGATCGGCTATTTCGCCGACAACGAACTGAGCTGGGCCGCGCCGGGAGTCGACCCCAGGTCGCGCTACGCCCTGGCCTACGGCACCCTGCGCCTGACCACCGATGTGCCCGCCAAGCGCGCCTTCCTCAAGCAGCTGCGCGACAAGTACCGCAACCAGCAGGGGCTTTCCGCCGCCTGGGGCATCGACCTGCCGGCCTGGGAACTGATGGAGGACCCGGGGTTCGAGGCGCCGCTGCCGAGCCCGGAGCACCCGGCCATCGAGGAGGACCTGCAGCGCTTCCAGCAGCTGTTCGCCGAGACCTATTTCAAGACCGTGGCCGACTCGCTGAAGTGGCATGCGCCGAACCACCTGCTGCTCGGCGGGCGCTTCGCGATCAGCACCCCGGAAGCGGTGGCGGCCTGCGCCCGGTACTGCGACGTACTGAGTTTCAACTTCTACACCCGCGAGCCGCAGCAGGGTTACGACTTCGCCGCGCTGCGCCAGCTGGACAAGCCGGTCCTGGTCGGCGAGTTCGGCTTCGGCAGCCGCGACCGCGGCCCGTTCTGGGGCGGCCTGCAGGAGTTGTACAAGGAGGAGGAGCGGGGACCGGCCTACGCCCGCTTCCTCGAACGGGCGCTGGCCGAGACCAGCATCGTCGGCGTGCACTGGTTCCAGTACCTGGACCAGCCGGTGACCGGCCGCCTGCTCGATGGCGAGAACGGCCACCTCGGTCTGGTCGGCGTCACCGACCGGCCGTTCGGCGGTTTCGTCCAGGCCGTGCGCCAGGCCAACCTGCAGGTCGGCAAGACCCTGCTGCCGGCGGCGCCCCAAGGCCAGGGAGGCACGGCCGGCGGCGGCAAGGGGGAAGCAGCCCCACCGCCGGCCGCGATGCCGGCTCGCTGATTCACAAGCAGGCCCCGGGCTGGGAGAATGCTTGCCAGACACTGGGTCCCAATGAGGTGAGACGTGCAGATTCAAGGATATTTCGATTTGCGGTTCGAGACCGTGGCGCAAGGATTCGCTGCCCTGTTCGACGATCCCCAGCAGCGCGGCGCCGCGCTGTGCATCCGGATCGGCGGCGAGACGGTGGTGGACGTCTGGGCGGGGGTGGCCGACAAGGACGGCCACGAGGCCTGGCATACCGACACCATCGCCAACCTGTTCTCCTGCACCAAGCCCTTCGCCGCGGTGACCGCGCTGCAGCTGGTGGAGGAGGGCCGTCTCGAGCTGGATGCGCCGATCGCCCGGATCTGGCCGGAATTCGCCGCCGCCGGCAAGGGCCAGATCACCCTGCGCCAGCTGCTCTGCCATCGGGCCGGCCTGCCGGCGATCCGCGAGAACCTGCCGGGCGAGGCCCTGTACGACTGGCAGGCGATGACCTCCGCGCTGGCCAACGAGGCGCCTTGGTGGGATCCCCGCAGCGGGGTGCACGGCTATGCGCCCATCACCTACGGCTGGCTGATCGGCGAGCCGATCCGGCGCGCCGATCGCCGCGAGCCGGGCGTTTCGGTGGCGCAGCGGGTCTCCCGGCCGCTGGGGCTGGATTTCCACATCGGCCTGGACGACGCGGAATTCCACCGGGTCGCGCACATCTCCCGCAGCAAGGGCAACCTGGGCGACGCCGCCGCCCAGCGCCTGATCCACGTCACCATGAGCGATCCGCATGCTCTGGCCACCCGCGCCTTCACCAACCCGCCGTCGATCATGACCAGCACCAACAAGCCCGAATGGCGGCGCATGCAGCAGCTGGCGGCGAACGGCCACGGCAACGCGCGCTCCCTGGCCGGCTTCTACGCGGCCCTGCTCGACGGCCGCCTGCTGGTGCCCGAGCTGCTCAACGAGATGACCCGGGAGCACAGCGTCGGCGAGGACCGCACCCTGCTCACCTCGACCCGCTTCGGCCTGGGCTGCATGCTCGACCAGCCGCGGGTGGCCAATGCCACCTACGGGCTCGGCCCGAAGTCCTTCGGCCATCCCGGCGCCGGCGGCTCCTGCGGCTTCGCCGACCCCGAGCGGGAACTGGCGTTCGGCTTCGTCACCAACAGCCTCGGTCCTTATGTGCTGATGGACCCGCGGGCGCAGAAGCTGGCGAGACTGGCGGGTGAATGCCTGGGTTGAGACCACTCGTCAGTTTTTCGATCCAAAACTTCTCCGTATCGAATGTTGCATCCAGAATTTCAACCGAAACATCAACTCGAGCATTCGATGCTCGGCACTTCGGCACCGGTCTCCACTCAACGCGAGTCCTCTCGATGAAACGGCTCCTTCTCAACACCGCCACCTTACTTCTCTGTGCGGGTATCGCCGCCTGCAGCTCCGTCAAACAGCCCGACGACGCCAAGTCCGTGGCCAGGGCGGAGCAGAAGGCGAGCACCAAGGCTTGGCTCGACGCCCAGGAGCCGCGTCTGCGCGACGCCCTCAGGGGCAGCCACTTCGAAGTGAGCCGCCGCGACGACCTGCTGGTCGTCACCGTGCCGGTGGACGCCTCCTTCAACCCGGATCGTCCGAGCATGCTGCTGCCGGTCACGCTCGGACCGGTCACCAAGGTGGCCAAGCTGGTGGAGAAGGACGGCAAGACCTCCGTGCTGCTGCTGGGGCACGGCGACAACAGCGGCACCGCCGCGGCCAGTCGCAAGCTGAGCGAGGAGCGGGCGCGGTCCGTGGCCGCGATCTTCCGCCTGAGCGGCCTGGGCGGCGACCGGCTGATGTACAAGGGCATGGGCTCCGATCTGCCGCGGGTCGGCAACGACAGCAAGGACGGCCGCGCGCGCAACCGTCGCGTCGAGATGCTGCTGACTCCGCGCGGGACGCTGCCGTCGGTGCTGGCTCAATACACCACGGCAGGGAAGAAGCTGGTTGTGGCAGATCAAGTCAAATGAGCCGGGGGATGGTTACACTTCTAAAAGTGTAACCATCAGAAGGAATCCGCCATGCCCCAGACTTTGGCCGATATGCGTCGCGACTATACCCGCCTGGGCCTCTCCGAGGACCAGGCGCCAACCGAACCCCTGAGCCTGTTCCGGCAATGGTTCGCCGAGGCGGTGAAGACCGAGCAGCTGCCGGTCGAGCCCAACGCCATGACCCTGGCCACCGTGGACGGCGAAGGGCGCCCGCACTGCCGGGTATTGTTGCTGAAGGGCCTGGACGAGCGCGGCTTCACCTTCTTCAGCAACTACGACAGCGCCAAGGGCCAGGAACTCCAGGCCCGGCCGTTCGCCGCCATGACCTTCTTCTGGCCCGCCCTCGAGCGTCAGGTGCGCATCGAAGGCCGGGTCGAGCGGGTCGCTCCAGAAGAATCCGACGCCTATTTCCAGGTGCGCCCGCTGGGCAGTCGCCTGAGCGCCTGGGCCTCGCCGCAGAGCCGGGTGATCCGCGACCGCGCCGAGTTGGAGGAACTGCTGGCGCAGACCGAGAGCCGTTTTCTCGACAGCGCGCCGCACTGCCCCGAGCACTGGGGTGGTTACCGCCTGCTGCCGGAGCGCGTCGAATTCTGGCAGGGCCGCCCCAGCCGGCTGCACGACCGTCTCAACTACCGCCTGCAGGACGGCGGCTGGCTCCGCGAGCGCCTGGCCCCCTGATTCCCCGCCGACTCCCTCGTCCCATCCGCCCCGTCGCCTCCTTCGGCCCGGCCCGCTTCGCCCGAACGCCGTCGGCGCGCCGGGGTCGGAATGGGTAAGCCACAGACGGCGGACCGTCCGGTCCGCGAGGAGCCGACGATGGGCTACGACTGGGATCTGATGGAGCGCCTGCTGCAGCGCGCCCGGGACTGCGCCGGGGTGAACTTCACGCCCCGCGCCTACGCCGAGGAACTCGCCCGGGAGAAGGAGGAGCGGGAGGGACGGATTCCCGGCGACATGGACGACATGCGCCTGCGCGCGGCGGATTACGAGGCCCTGCTGCTGGAGGGCGGCTTCATCGAGCCGCGCCCGCAGGCGCTGGGCGGCACTGGCGAGAACTTCATGCCGACCCAGCGGGGCGTCCGGCTGCTGGAGATGCTGCAGCAGCCGAACGGCCGCGCCCTGCTGGACGAGCAGGGAAACAACGCGCTGACCCCCGAAGTCTTCGACGGGCTCTCCGGAACCCGGCCGGTGGCCAGCAGCGGGCTCGGCTAGCCCGCCGCTCCGCTGGCGGCTTCACTCCCGCTGCAGGTAATGCACGCTGAACAAGCCCTGCGGATCGGTCCACAGGGCCAGGGGACGGAAGCCGGCGCCGCGGGCCAGATCGCGGAAGCCGTCCACGCTGTACTTGTAGGAGTTCTCGGTGTGCAGGCTTTCCCCCTCGGCGAAGCGGAAGCGCTCGCCTTCGACGCGGACCTCCTGCGTTCGCCGGCTGACCAGGTGCATCTCGATGCGCGACGCCGCTTCGTTGTAGAAGGCGCGATGGCTGAAGCTGTCCGGCTCGATGTCGCTGTCCAGCTCGCGGCGGATGCGCTCCAGCAGGTTCAGGTTGAAGGCGGCGGTGACCCCGGCTCGGTCGTTGTAGGCGGCTTCCAGCGTCCGCCGGTCCTTGCGCAGGTCGACGCCGATCAGCAGGCCGCCGTCTTCGGCCAGCAGGCCGTGCAGGTTGCCGAGGAAGGCCTGGGCTTCGTCCGGATCGAAGTTGCCGATGCTCGATCCGGGGAAGAAGGCCAGCGGATGCCGGCCGTCGAAGTCCTCCGGCAGGCGCATTGGCTGCGAGAAGTCGGCGCAGGCGGCGTGCACCTCCAGCCAGGGGTAGTCCGTGGCCAGGAGCTCGGTGCTGCGGCGCAGGAACTCCTCGGAGATGTCGATGCCGAGGTAACGGGGCGGGTGCAGGGCCTCCAGCAGCAGGCGCACCTTGCGGCTGGCGCCGCTGCCCAGCTCCACTAGGCTGGCGTCCGCGCCGGCGATTTCGGCGATGTCGTTGGCGGCCCGGCGCAGGATCAGTTCCTCGGTGCGCGTCGGATAGTACTCGGGCTGCCGGCAGATGCTGTCGAACAGCTCCGAGCCGCGGCGATCGTAGAAGAACTTCGGGGCGACGTGCTTGGGGGTGTCGGCGAAGCCGGCGAGCACCTCGTCGCGCAGGGAGAGGCCGGCCTCGGTCCGGCGCTGATCGTGAAAGTGCAGGGCGGCGGACACGCTCAGGCCTCCTTGGCCAGGCGCAGCCCGGCGAACGGCCAGCGCATGGCCGGGTAGAAGAAGTTGCGGTAGCTGGCGCGCACGTGCCCCAGCGGCGTGGCGCAGCAGCCGCCGCGCAGGACCATCTGCCCGCACATGAACTTGCCGTTGTACTCGCCCAGGCTGCCCGGCAGCGGGCGGAAGCCGGGGTAGGGGCGGTAGGCGCTAGCGGTCCATTGCCAGACGTCGCCGTACCATGGGCCGCCGCCGGCGACGGGATGCAGGAAGCCGCTCTCCAGGAAGTTGCCGTGCACCGGGGCGTCCTGCGCCGCCGCTTCCCATTCCGCTTCGCTGGGCAGGCGCGCGCCGGCCCAGCGGGCGTAGGCGTCGGCCTCGAAGAAGCTGACATGGCAGACCGGCGCCTGCAGGTCGAGCGGGCGCAGGCCGCCGAGGGTCATCTCCAGCCACTGGCCTTCCTCGCGCCGCCAGTACAGCGGCGCCTGCCAGCCGGCCTGCTGCACTAGGCTCCAGCCGTCGGCCAGCCAGAGCTCCGGGCGGGCATAGCCGCCGTCCGCGATGAAGGCGAGGTATTCGGCACAGCTCACCGGCCGGCTGGCCAGGCGGAAGTCCTCGAGGAACTGGCGGTGGCGCGGGGTTTCGCAGTCGAAGGCGAAGCCGGCGCCGGCATGGCCGATCTGCCGCAGGCCGCCGGGGAACTCCAGCCAGCGCAGCTCGCTCGGGGCGTGCCCGGCGGTGCCCAGCAGATCGTCGCGATAGGCCGGCTGCAGCGGGTTCTGCGCGAGGATGTGGAGGATGTCCATCAGCAGCAGCTCCTGGTGCTGCTGCTCGTGCTGCAGGCCGAGCTCGACGCGCCGGGCGATCTCCGCCGCGTGCTCGGCCGGCGGGCGTTCCAGCAGTTCCTCCATGGCCGCGTCGACGTGGCCGCGGTAGCGGTAGATCTCGCTCACCCCGGGACGCGAGAGCAGCCCGCGCCCGGCACGGGGAAAGGGCCTGCCGTGGGTCTCGTAGTAGGAGTTGAACAGGTGGTCGTAGGCCGGGTCCTGCTCCCGGTAGCCGCGCAGGAAGGGCTTGAGCAGGAAGGCCTCGAAGAACCAGCTGACATGGGCCAGATGCCATTTCGGCGGGCTGACGTCGGGCATGCTCTGGACGACGTAATCCTCGATCTGCAACGGTGCGCAGATCTCCTCGCTGAGGGCGCGGATCCGACTGTAGCGTTCGCTCTGGGAGGCTGGCGGCGGGGGGGAGGCGGTGGCTTGCGGCTTGCTGGCCGTATCGGGCATCGGCGTGCTGCTCCTATGGTCGGGGTCGCAGTAGTGGTCGCGTTCGGCCTTAGGTTTAGACGGATATTTCCGCCTCTGCCCGTACGTTGGTCAGTTTCCGCCGCGGCGCGCCGTCAGCCTCTGCGCATTTTCGGCCGGGCGGACGGCGGGGCAGGGGCCTCGCCTTGCGCGCGCTTCCCGATCGGGCCAGCATAGCGGCCCGCCATTCACCGGCCGGCCGCGACCGGCCCGCATCACGAGACGCCCGATGAACCAAGCCTCCGAGGATGTCACCGTCAACCCCGTCCAGCGTGCCCGCGAGGCCCGCGGCGACGTAGCGGTGATCCGCGATCTGCTGCCCTACCTGCGCCCCTATCTGGGGCGCATCCTCCTGGCCCTCGGCCTGGTGTTCGCCGCCAAGCTGCTCAACCTGGTGGTGCCGCTGGTGCTCAAGCACATCGTCGACGGCCTCAACGTCGAGCCGAGCCTGCTGATGCTGCCGGTCGGCCTGCTGCTGGCCTACGGCGGCGCGCGGATCGGCGTGACCCTGTTCACCGAGCTGCGCCAGGTGGTGTTCGCCCGGGTCATGGCGCGCACCTCGCGGCAGGTCACCCTCAAGGTGTTCCGTCACCTGCACGGACTCAGCCTGAAGTTCCACCTCGGCCGGCGCACCGGTGGCGTGGCCCGCGACGTGGAGCGCGGCGGCAGCGCCATCGCCGACCTGCTCGACTGGACCCTCTACTCGATCATCCCGATCCTGCTGGAGGTGATCCTGGTCACCGCGGTGCTGGTCTGGGCCTACGACTGGCGCTTCGCCGCCATCACCCTGGCCACCCTGCTGGCCTACGCCGCCTGGACCTTCGCCATCACCGAATGGCGCACCCGCTACTACCGCGCCTCGGTGGAGGCCGACACCCGCGCCAACGAGCGGGCGGTGGACTCGCTGCTCAACTACGAGACGGTCAAGTACTTCAACAACGAGGAGCACGAGGCGGCGCGTTACGACGAGAACCTGCGCCATCTGGAGAACGCCAAGGTCAAGGCGACCACCAGCCTGGCGCTGCTCAACCTGGGCCAGGCGGCCATCGTCTCGCTCGGCGTCACCGCGATGATGTGGCTGGCCGCCGCCGGGGTGGTGGCCGGCAGCCTGACGGTGGGCGACCTGGTGCTGGTCAACACCTACCTGCTGCAGCTCTCCGCGCCGCTGTTCCTGCTCGGCATGATGTACCGCGAGGTGAAGCAGGCGCTGACCAACATGGAGCGCCTGTTCGGCTTGCTCGACGAGCGCCAGGACGTGCAGGACGCACCGGGCGCCCGGCCGTTGAAGGCCAGCCGGCCGAGCGTGAGCTTCGAGTCGGTGCGCTTCGGTTACGACCCGCGCCGGCAGATCCTCCACGACCTCAGCTTCGAGATCCCCGCCGGCGGCACCGTGGCGGTAGTCGGCCACTCCGGCTCCGGCAAGTCGACCCTGGCGCGGCTGCTCTACCGCTTCTACGACGTCGACGGCGGGCGCATCGCCATCGACGGCCAGGACATCCGCCAACTGACCCAGGCCTCGCTGCGCGGCGCCATCGCCATCGTTCCCCAGGACACCGTGCTGTTCAACGACAGCATCTTCTACAACATCCACTACGGCCGGCCCGACGCCAGCCCCGAGGAGGTGGAGGAAGCGGCCCGCGCCGCGCACATCCACGACTTCATCGACTGTCTGCCGGACGGCTACCAGACCCAGGTGGGCGAGCGCGGCCTGAAGCTCTCCGGCGGCGAGAAGCAGCGCGTGGCCATCGCCCGGGCGATCCTCAAGAACCCCGGCATCCTGATCTTCGACGAGGCCACCTCGGCGCTGGATTCCCAGTCCGAGCGCGCCATCCAGGCCGAGCTGGAGCGCATCCAGGTCGGCCGCACCACCCTGGTGATCGCCCACCGCCTGTCCACGGTGATGAACGCCGACCAGATCCTGGTGATGGACCGCGGGCGCATCGTCGAGCGCGGCACCCATGCTGCGCTGCTGGCCAGCGGCGGGGTCTATGCCCAGATGTGGCGCCTGCAGCAGAGCGAGGCGGAGAGGGAAGAGGCCCAGCAGGCGCACTGAGGCCTGCCGGGTGCCCGCGGTTTGCGCCGCGGCGCCGATGGATGACAATAACCCTGCGGCCGAGCGCGGATGAGGGGGTACGGCCGGACGGACGTCTCACTGCCAATCGAGGGAAACGCATGAACGAACTGGAAACCATGCTGCTGGTGATCGGGATCGGCTTCGTCCTGCTCGGGGTCGGCTTCGCCAATCGCGCGCAGAACTGGGGCGTCGCGCTGATCGCCGTCGGCTGGGCCTGCATGCTGTCGACCATCGCCTACAAGATGTACATCACCTTCGGCTGAGAGCCGCTCCACGATCCGCTGCGCGGCGTCGAGATCGGGCTCTGGCTCTCTGGATCGCGACCGGGCTGAGAGGCGCAGAGGCCCGTCTCGGCCCGCTCAGAAATCCAGCTTCGCGTCGCTGAGCTTGACCCCCGGCGGGACGAAGTCGCGGTCCGGGTCGTAGTCGGGTTTGAGGTATTGCGACAGATCCTGCAGATCCTCCGGGCTGAGCACGCCGGCGGCCTGTTTCAGGCGCAGCTGGTTGAGGATGTAGTCGTAGCGCGCGTCGTTGTAGCTGCGCACGGCGCTGTACAGCGAACGCTGCGCCTCGAGCACGTCGACGATGTTGCGCGTGCCGACCTGGTAGCCGAGCTCGGTGGCTTCAACGGAACTCTGGTTGGAGACGATGGCCTGCCGGCGCGCCTGCACCTGTTCCACGTCGGTGTTCACCGCCCGGTGGAAGTTGCGGGTGTCCTGCACCACCTGCCGGCGTTGCCCCTCGCGCTGTTGCTCGCTCTGCGACAGGCGCTGGTAGGACTCGCGCACCTGCGAGCTGGTCAGGCCGCCGGTGGAGATCGGGATGTTCAGCTCCACGCCGATGCTGCTCTGGGAGACGGTGCCGCTGTAGTTGATAAAGCGGTTGGTGAAGGGGTTGTTGACGTAGCCGAGGCTATCGTTGTTGCCGCGCTCGTAGCGCGCCACCAGATCGACGGTCGGCGCGTGGCCGGACTTGCGCTGGCGCAGGGTTTCCTCGGCGCTGGTCACGGCGTACTGGCTGGCCCGCAGGTTGAGGTTGCTCTTGACCGCGATGTCGACCCAGGACTGGGCGTCGACCGGCGTCGGCGGCGCCACCGGCAGGGTATGGCGGATGCCCTGGACGAAGTGGTAGTCGCGATTGGTCAGGGTGGTCAGCGCCTGGAAGGCGTCCTGCACCTGGCGCTCGGCGACGATCCGGTTGGCGCGGGCGGTGTCGTAGCCGGCCTGCGCCTCGAGCAGGTCGGTGCGGTCCGACATGCCGACGTCGAAGCGCTCCCTGGCCTGCTCGTACTGGCGCTTGAACGCCGCTTCCTCGGCCTTGTTGGCGGCCAGGTTGTCCTGGGCGCGCAGCACCGCGAAGTAGTTCTCGGCGCTCTGCATGATCAGGTTCTGCTCCAGCGCCGCCAGCTGCAGCGCCGCCTGTTTGTCCACCGCCTTGGCGGCGCGCAGCTGGAACCAGCGGTCGGCGCGGATGATCGCCTGGTTGAGGCTGGCCTGGAAGAGCATGCCGTTGCGGTTGAGCGTGTGCCCGTACTGCTTCACGTCGTAACGGGTGTCGGTGTAGCTGCCGCCGGCGTTGATCTGCGGCAGCAGGCCGGCGCGGGCCTGCGGCACCACTTCCCGGGTGGCCTGGTAGTCGGCGCGGGAGGCGGCGATATTGGCGTTGCTCAGCACGGCCTCCCGATAGACGCCGATCAGGTCGGTCTTCTCCGGTGGTGAGGGTTCCTCCGCACGCAGCGGCTCGGGCAGGCTGCCGAGGGCGATGCTCAGAGCGAGGAGAAGTAGAGAGCCGCAGGTCCTGTTCATGAGGGCAGTCCTTGTCCGTTCACGGGTAGACAGACGCATGGTGCTTGGTTTCCTTGTACTGCTACTGCAGCGACTTGCGCAGCCGCGACAGCGCGCCGACGAAGAACAGCGAGCCGATCACGGCCAACGTCAGCAACTGCGGCCAGACGGTGGAGACTCCGGCGCCACGGAACAGTATGGCCTGCGCCAGCATGATGAAGTGGGTGGTGGGGGCCACCAGCATGATGTTCTGCACGAACTCGGGCATGCTCTCGCGCGGGCTCATGCCGCCGGAGAGGACCTGCAGCGGCATCAGCACCAGGACGTTGAGCAGGCCCAGCTGCGGCATGGAGCGGGCGAGGGTGCCGAAGAAGATGCCCATCGAAGTGGTGGCGAACAGGTGCAGGACGGCGCCGCCCAGGAACAGCAGCATCGAGCCCTGGATCGGCACCCGGATCCAGTCCTGGACGATGAAGCGCAGGGACAGGGCGGCGGCGACCAGCACCACCAGGCCCATGGACCAGACCTTGGCGGCCATGATCTCGAAGGGGGTCACCGGCATCACCAGCAGGTGCTCGATGGTGCCGTGCTCGCGCTCGCGGATCAGCGTGGCGCCGGTGAGGATGATCGACAGCATGGTGATCTGGTTGATCACCGCGTTGATCGCGCCGAACCAGGTGCTCATCAGGTTGGGGTTGTACAGGACCCGCACCACCGACTCGACCGGCGTCGGCGTCTCGCCCCGGTAGCGCTTGAGGAACTCGGCGATCTCGCTGGCGATGATGTTCTGGATGTGCCCGGCGCCGGTGTAGGCCTGGCTCATCTGGGTGGCATCGATGTTGAGCTGGATGGCCGGCTGGCGGCCGGCCAGCAGGTCCGACTGGAAGTCCGGCGGGATGCTCAGGGTGAAGGTGTAGAACCCCTCGTCCATGCCCTTGTCCATTTCCGCCAGGGTGATGTGCTCGGGCCTGAGGAAGTAGGGTTCCTGGAAGGCGTCGATGATGCGCTCGCTGACCGGCGAGCGGTCCTCGTCGACCACGGCGATGGTCGCCCGGTACGGCTCCTCCGGGGTACCGGTGGCCTGGGAGTACACGTCCAGGGTGAAGGAGTAGATGATCAGCAGCAGCAGCGCGCCGTCGCGGTAGAGGCTGCGCAGCTCCTTGATGCCGAGCTGCAGGATGTTGCTGGGGCGGGCCAGGCGCATGTCACTTCTCCTGCTTGCGCAGGCCGGCGATGCTGAGCAGGGTCAGCACCGGCACGGCCACCAGCAAGGGGACAAAGTAGGGATACAGGTCCATCAGCCCCAGCGCCTTGGAGAACACGCCGCGGCTGATGGTGAGGAAGTAGCTGGTCGGGTAGATGTGCCCGATGAAGGCGCTCATGCCCTGCAGGGTCGAGATCGGGTGGTACAGGCCGGAGAACTGCACCGCCGGCACCAGGGTGGCGATGGCGGTGCCGAAGACCGCGGCGGTCTGGCTGTTCAGGAGCGAGGAGATCAGCAGGCCTAGGCCGGTGGAGCAGGTGACGTAGAGCACGGCGCCGATGATCAGGGTCGGCAGGTTGCCCTTGACCGGCACGCCGAAGACGAACACCGCCAGTAGCGTCAGCATGAAAAAGTTGAAGATACCGAGGCAGATGTAGGGCAACTGCTTGCCGACCAGGAATTCCAGCCGGGTGGTCGGGGTGACGTAGAAGTTGGTGATCGAGCCCAGCTCCTTCTCGCGCACCACGCCCAGGGCGGTGAGCATCGCCGGGATCATCATCAGGAGGATCGGGATCACCGCCGGAACCATGGCCGGCAGGCTCTGCACGTCGGGGTTGTAGCGGTAGCGCTCGGCGATCTGCGCCGGGCGGGCCGGCAGGGGCTCAGGCGCCTCCCGGGCGAGTTCTTCCAGGTAGCTCTGGTGCAGGCCCTGGGCATAGCCGCGGATGGTATCGGCGCGGGTCGGCATGGAGCCGTCGATCCAGAAGGCCACCTCGGGCTGGTCGCCGTGCTTGAGGTCCTTGCCGAAGTTCGGCGGGATCTCCACCGCCAGGCTGATCTGGCCGCTGCGCATGCGCCGGTCGAGATCCTGGTAGTCGGTCAGCGGCGGCTGCTCGTTGAAGTAGCGCGAGCCGGCGATGTTCAGCGCGTATTCCATGCTGGCGGTGCTCTGGTCGCGGTCGAGCACGGCGTAGCGCAGGTTCTCCACGTCCATGTTGATGCCGTAGCCGACGATGAACATCAGGAGCACGGTGCCGAGCAGGGCCAGGGTGCCGCGGATCGGGTCGCGCTGCAGCTCCATGGCCTCGCGCTTGCTGTAGGTGAGCAGGCGACGCAGGCTGAAGCGGGAATGGTCGGCCGCGGCGTCGTGCTGGATCTGCGGCGGCAGGGGCGGCGTTTCCTGCGGCGCCACGGCGTCGCCGGCGGCGTCCACCAGATAGGCGATGAAGGTTTCCTCGAGGCTCTGCAGGCCGCGCTTCTCTATCAGCCGCCGCGGGCTGTCGCTGTCCAGCACCTTGCCGTTGTGCATCAGCGAGATGCGGTCGCAACGCAGCGCCTCGTTCATGAAGTGGGTGGAGATGAAGATGGTCACCCCGTCCTCGCGCGAGAGCTGGATCAGCAGCTCCCAGAAACCGTCGCGGGCGATCGGGTCGACGCCCGAGGTGGGCTCGTCGAGGATCAGCATCTCCGGCTCGTGGATCACCGCCACGGCCAGCGACAGGCGCTGGCGGATGCCCATCGGCAGGTCGCCCGGCAGGCTGTCGATCACCTCCTGCAGGGCGAAGCGCTCGACCATGGCGTCGATGCGCGCCTGGCGCCGCTCCTCCGGCACGTGGAACAGGCGGGCGTGCAGATCCAGGTTCTGCCCCACGGTCAGCTCGGAATAGAGCGAGAAGGACTGGGACATGTAGCCGACCCGCTGGCGGATCGACATGTCGCTGGAGTCGACCTCCTTGCCGAACAGCAGGGCGCGGCCCTCGCTGGCCGGCAGCAGGCCGGTGAGCATCTTCATGGTGGTGGTCTTGCCGCAGCCGTTGGAGCCGAGGAAGCCGAAGATCTCCCCGCGTTCGATGCGGAAGTCCACATGGTCGACGGCGACGAAATCGCCGAAGCGGCGGGTCAGGCCGTGGGCCTCGATGGCCACCTCGTTGTTCGCCGGCCGCGGCGGGATGACCAGGGCATGGTGCCCGTGGCGCTTCTCCTCCGGCATCAGGGCGATGAAGGCTTCCTCCAGGTCCTTGCAGGCGGTGCGCTCGAGCAGCTCCTGCGGGCTGCCGGTGGCGAGGATGCGGCCCTCGTCCATGGCCACCAGCCAGTCGAAGCGCTGGGCCTCGTCCATGTAGGCGGTGGCCACCAGCACGCTCATGCCCGGGCGATGCTCGCGGATGTGGTCGATGAGATCCCAGAACTGGGTGCGCGACAGCGGGTCGACGCCGGTGGTGGGCTCGTCGAGGATCAACAGGTCGGGATCGTGGATCAGCGCGCAGCAGAGCCCCAGCTTCTGCTTCATGCCGCCGGAGAGCTTGCCCGCCGGGCGGTCGGTGAAGGGGGCGAGGCCGGTGCTGCGGGTCAGCTCGGCGATGCGCGCCCGGCGCTCGGCGGCGTCCTGGCCGAACAGGCTGCCGAAGAACTCCAGGTTCTCGAAGACGGTCAGCGTCGGGTAGAGGTTCTTGCCCAGGCCCTGGGGCATGTAGGCGATGCGCGGGCAGACCGCGCGGCGGTGCCCGGCGTCGGCCATGTCGCCGTCGAGCACCCGGACCGTGCCTTCCTGGATCTGCCGCGCGCCGGAGATCAGCGCCAGCAGGCTGGACTTGCCGACCCCGTCCGGGCCGAGCAGGCCGACCATGCGTCCGGCCGGGATCTCCAGGCTCAGGGAGTCCAGCGCGCGGGTCTTGCCGTAGCGCAGGCCGACGCCCTCGAGCTGCGCCACCGTCGAGTGGGGCGCGCTCATGGCGACAGGTTCACCTGCAGCTGGGCGGGCCATTCGGCCTTCTCATCGAGCTTGACGTAGGCCACGCCGGGCAGGCCGGTCTTGATCTGCCTGAGGTGCTTGCGCAGCAGCTCCGGGTCGATGCGCGCCTTGATGCGGAACATCAGCTTCTCCCGCTCGACCTCGGTTTCCACGGTCTTCGGGGTGAACTGGGCGACGCTGGCGACGTAGGTCACCTTGGCCGGCAGCACGTACTGCGGTATGGCATCCAGCACCAGGTGCACGTCGCTGCCCATGGCCACCCGGCCGGCCTGGCGGGTCGGCAGGAAGAAGGTCATGTAGACGTCGGACAGATCGACCAGGTTGAGCACCTTGCCGCCGGACTGCAGCACTTCGCCGGGCTCGGCCACGCGGTACTGTACGCGGGCGGTGCGGTCGGTCTTCAACTGGCTGTCGTCGATGTCCACCTGCAGCCGGGTCACCGACGCCTGCATGGCGGCCAGGTTCGACTCCGCCTCGATCACCTGGGACTCGGCCGCCTTGATCGCGGACTGGGCCGAGAGCACCTGGGAGCGGGCGGCGGCCAGGGCGGCGCGGGCGCTGAGCATGCTGGCGCGGTCGTCGTCGAGCTGCTGGTGGGCCAGGGCGTTGCGCTGGACCAGCACGTCGCTGCGCCGGAAGCGCTTGTCCGCCGCGTCCAGTTCGGCTTCGCGCTGGAGCACCACGGCGACGGCGGTGTCCTTCTCGCTCTGGCGCTGGGCGACCAGGGCGCGGGCGGTGAAGATGGCGTTCTGCGCCTTGGCCACGTTGGCCCCGGCCTGGGTCAGCTGGGCCTCGAGGGACGCGGTATCCATGCTGGCGAGGATCTGCCCGGGCTGGACGAAATCGCCCTCGTCGACGTTGATGGCCGCGATGCGGCCCGAGAGCTTGGTCGCCACGTCGATCTCGGTCGCCTCGATGCGCCCGTTGCCGCTGGCGAAGCCGTCGCCGAGCCCCTTGGGGCGCAGCTCCAGCCAGGCGAAGACGCCCGCCGCGACCAGCGCGCCGGCGACGAGGAGCCACTTGAGCGGCACTTTCTTTCTTTCCTGCTGCATGCTCGATTCCTGGTACGGAGAGGGGCCGACGGCCAATGCTCGACCGCCATCCGGTCCGGCCGTCCGCGCCTGGACCCGGTGCCGTGGCGCAGGCCGGTTCGATCAGTGCTGCAAGAACGAGCTGCCAGAAGAGTGTCCGGCGGCGAAGGAGGTACTGCCGTGCCTAGTATATCGGCTCGCAAGGCCTCGCCACCATGGTCGAGTCGGACTGGCGTCCGGCCGCCGAAGTGCGACCCAGAGCGTCCGCCCGCCGGCTGGCGGAGTCGCGCGGGCGCTCCCTAAGGATCATTTGTAGCTCCAGTTTGGCGGTTCTGCCCGTGGGCGTCAGTTGTCGCGGACGCCAACGGCTTCGCGCCAGGCGTCAGGCGGGCGGCGGCCCTCAGTGCTCGGTCACGCGGTTGGCCATGGCTCCGGTGCGCCAGGCAGCGACGTTGTCCAGCGTGGTGGCGGCGATCGCCGCCAGGGCCTCGCGGGTGAGGAAGGCCTGGTGGGCGGTGACGATCACGTTGGGGAAGGTCAGCAGGCGCGCCAGCACGTCGTCCTGCAGGGGCTGGTCGGAGTGGTCCTCGAAGAACAGGCCGGCCTCTTCCTCGTACACGTCGAGGCCGAGGTAGCCCAGCTGGCCGCTCTTCAACGCGTCGACCAGCGCCGGCGTCTCGATCAGCGCGCCGCGCCCGGTGTTGATCAGCATGGCCCCGCGCTTCATCCGCGCCAGGCTCTGGTGGTCGATCAGGTGGTGGGTTTCCGGGGTCAGCGGGCAGTGCAGGCTGACGATGTCGTTGCCGGCCAGCAGTTGGTCGATCCCGACGAATTCGATGCCCAGGGCGGCCAGTTCGGGGTTGGGGAAGGGGTCGTAGACCTGCACCCGGCAGCCGAAGCCCAGCATGATGCGGGCGAACGTTGCGCCGATCTGCCCGCCGCCGACCACCCCGACGTGCTTGCCGTACAGGTCGAAGCCGGTCAGTCCGTGCAGCGAGAAATCGCCCTCGCGGGTACGGTTGTAGGCCCGCGGCAGGCGCCGGTTGAGGGCCAGGACCAGCGCCACCGTGTGTTCGGCCACCGCGTGCGGCGAGTAGGCCGGCACCCGCACCACCGGCAGGCCGAGGCGGTCGGCCGCGGCCAGGTCGACATGGTTGTAGCCGGCCGAGCGCAGGGCGATCAGCCGGGTGCCGCCGGCGGCCAGGGCTTCGAGCACCGGGGCGGAGAGGTCGTCGTTGACGAAGGGGCAGACCACCTCGGCGTTCGCCGCCAGGGCGACGGTGTCCCGGTCGAGCCGGGCCTCGAGGAAGTGCAGGTCGAAGCCGTGCTTCGGATTGGCGGCGACGAAGCTGTCGCGGTCGTACGGCTTGCTGCTGAACAGGGTGATGCGCATGGAGAGACCTCGGGGTGGATCGGGCGGGCCGCTGCGCCTGCCGGCCGTGCCAGCCGCCGACGTCGCTCAGGCGTTGTGGGCGCTGGTGAAGGTTTCCAGCAGGTGCAGGTAGTTGGCCCGGATGTAGTTGTCGTGCTTCTTCAGCCTCGACCAGCTCATGTTGCCACGGATCTGCGCCAGCGACTCCAGGCGGCGGGATTCCAGCCAGGCCTCGAGGTCTTCCAGCAGCGTGCGCACGTAGGTCGGTCCGTGGCGCAGGATCGCCGCGGCGAGCATCACCGTATCGGCGCCGGCGAGCAGGTACTTCAGCACCTGATCGACGTTCTCCACGCCGGTGGAGGCGGCCAGCGAGGCCTCGATCCGGCCGGCCAGCAGGGCGGTCCACATCAGCGGCAGGCGCATCTCCCCGGGGCGGCTCAGGACCAGCTCGCTGGACAGCTCCATGCGGGTCAGGTTGATGTCCGGCTGCAGGTAGCGGTTGAACAGCACCAGGCCATCGGCCCCGGCCTCGACCAGCCGCTTGGCCATGTGGCCGACCGAGCTGAAGTAGGGCGGCATCTTCACCGCCACCGGGATCTTCACCGTCTGCCGCACTGCGCCGAGTACGTCGAGGTAGCGCTGCTCGACCGCCGTGCCGGGCTCCTCGATGTCCACCGGCACGAAGTAGATGTTGAGCTCCAGGGCGTCGGCCCCGGCCTCTTCGAGCAGTGCGGCGTAACGGGTCCAGCCGCTGAGCGAGCTGCCGTTCAGGCTGGCGATCACCGGCACCGACAGTTCGCGCTTGGCCCGCATGACCAGCGCCAGATGGTGCTCCGGACCCAGGCCGTAGGGGCCGCTGTCGATCGGCGGCAGGTAGCTCTCCGCCTCCGGCGAATGGTTCGGCTGCTGCGCCAGCAGGCTCTCGAAGTCGCTCTGCTGCGCCTCGAGCTGTTCCTGGAACACCGATGGCAGGACCACGGCACCGATGCCGGCGTCGTCGAGCCGGCGCAGGTGGTCGATGTCGCCGTTCTGCGACGACGACGAGGCGATCAGCGGGTTGCGCAGTTCGAGGCCGAGATAGGGGGTGGCAAGGTTCATGTTCGGCTCCCGGGTTCGTCGGTGCCGCG
The DNA here is from genome assembly GCF_042643485.1 of Azotobacter bryophylli. NCBI lineage: Bacteria > Pseudomonadati > Pseudomonadota > Gammaproteobacteria > Pseudomonadales > Pseudomonadaceae > Azotobacter > Azotobacter bryophylli. The sequence continues at coordinate 42,584 of NZ_JBHRSJ010000035.1, forward strand.
ACGGCCTGCTTGCCGGCGTGTCGCGGATCCCGTGGTAGACGTAGTCCTAGAGCGGCCTGCTCGGGCGCAGTGGGGCCCGAGGCAAGGGGGACATCAATTCAGTGCCGGGCCGGTTCGCCCGGCGCGGATGGCTCCGTTCGAGGAAAGTGTAGGGGGCTCGCCGCCGTGCAGAGCGCCATACGGCGGAAGGCCCCGCGCGGGGCCATACAGGCGGGGCCACCAGCGCGGGAGGCCCGGTTCGGCTCAGATGTCCAGGCAGATCTTGCCGAAATGGCGCTTGCTCTCCTCGTAGCGGAAGGCTTCGACCATCTCCTCCAGCGGGAAGTGCCGGTCGATGACCGGGCGCATGCCGGTCGCCTCCAGGGCGCGGATCATGTCCTGCTGCTGGCGCCGGTTGCCGACGATCAGCGCCTGCAGGCGCAGCTGCCGGGTCAGCGCCGTGATGACCGGCAGACGGGCTTCGGTCCCCGACAGGATGCCGATAATGGCGATGTGTCCGCCGATGCGCGCGGCGATCATCGACTGCTCCAGGGTCTCCGGGCCGCCCACCTCGATCACGTGATCGACCCCGCGTCCGCCGGTCAGTCGGCGCACGGTCTCGCCCCAGCGCTGGTCCTTGCGGTAGTTGATCAGGTGGTCGGCACCCAAGGCTTCCAGGCGGGCGAGCTTGTCGTCGCTGGAAGAGGTGGCGATCACCGTGGCTCCCGCCAGCTTGGCGAGCTGCAGGGCGAATACCGACACGCCGCCGCTGCCCTGTACCAGCACGCTGTCGCCGGGTTTCAGGCCGCCGTCGCACATCAGGGCACGCCAGGCGGTCAGGCCGGCGGTGGTCAGGGTCGCCGCCTCGGCGTGGCTCCAGCCCGCGGGCGCGAGGGTGAAGGCGGTGGCCGGCATGGACACCTCTTCGCGGGCGAAGCCGTCGATGCCGTCGCCGGGCACGGTGGCGAAGCCGTCGACTTCGGGCTCGCCGTCCAGCCAGGTGGGGAAGAAGGTGCTGACCACGTGATCGCCCACGGCGAACTCGGTGACGCCTTCACCAACCGCGATGACTTCACCGGCGCCATCGGAGAGGGGGATGCGTGGCTGGGTCGGCGCCATCAGTCCGGTGACCACGGCATAGTCGTGGAAGTTGAGCGAGCTGGCTCGGATGCGCACCTGGATTTCGCCGGCCTGCGGCTTGGCGGACTCGCCGACTCCCAGGGTCACGCGGTCGAAACCGCCGCCGGGCTGCACGTGGATGATCTTGATGCTCATGTCTTCCTCATCAGTCGCAATGGAGAATCTCGAGGCCCGTCCCGGGCGCTGCTCTCGGGCGACATGATAGCCCCCTTTGCGGGACTTTCCCCTCCAGCATAGCTGCGCCGCCTGGGGCGATCGTTCCTATTCGCCCGGAGCCCTTGACCTGCCCTGGGGAATCGCCTTATCTGTCAGTGTTGCTGGTTGTTCCTCAGGCACTTGCGTTTTGGGCCGTTTCGAAGCCACCGGGGAGAGGTAGGCAGATCCAGAACGAAGAACTGGCAAGGGAGAATCGGGGCATGCTGCGCATCAACGAAGGTTCGGTCCGCTCCAGGCTGCTGGACGCCATCCTCACCGGGAGCCTGGAAATAGGCATATTGCTTCTTTACGGCGCCGCCCTGTTGAGCGTCATCCTCTGACCGGCCCGACCATCTGGACGGGCGGCGAAACCAGCGGCAAGGGATTGCTGTCAGTATGAAACCATCACGCCATGGAGGGCCTGCAGATGTCCGCTCTGCACATTTTCCTGCTGTCGCTGGCCGGTTGCGTCCTGTTTTCGGCCGGTCTGTACATCGAGCGTCTCACTCGTCCCCGGAACACCGAGGATTCCATCGGAACCGGTGGGTTCGGGCGGCGCTGACGACCCGGCCGCCGAGGATTGGCGATCTGTTCCCGGCTAACCCCGTCCGGCCGACTGTAATGGCCTAGTGCTGGCACCGATCATCGTTTACTGGTTCCGAAAAGTCTCTTTCTGAGACGTTTCACAACCGGTTACGCATACCATTTGCCCAACGCCGCTTCGCTCGCGACAATACGCATGTTTTATCAACCCCTCCCTGAGGTCAGTAACATGCGTAAGACTTTTTCTGTGTTGACCCTGAGCCTGCTGTTCGCCCAAGGCGCCATGGCCGAAGGTGGCACCCAGGCCGCCGTCGGCGGCGGTGTCGGCGGCGCTCTGGGTAGCGTCGTCGGTCAGCAAATGGGCGGCGGTGCCGGCGGCGCTGCGATCGGCGCCGGTCTGGGCGCCGCGGCGGGCGGTGCGATGACCGCCAAGCACGGTCAGAAGACCGAAGCGGCCGTGGGTAGCGGCCTCGGCGCCGCCGGCGGCTCGCTGCTGGGCAACCAGCTCGGCGGCAGCACCGGTGCGGCCGTCGGAGCAGGCCTGGGTGGTGCGCTCGGCGGTGCCATCGGCGGGCACAAGAAGCACCATCATCACAAGGACTGATCGTAGCAGCTGCGCTCGCAGCCCTGTGAACAGCGAAAAACCGGGACCCTCGTGGTCCCGGTTTTTTTTCGGGCGATTGCGCCCCCTTATTCGATCACCTTGCCGGTTCCCGGCGACCGCCATTCCCAGGGCGGGACGATCCTGCCTTCCTGCTGGCTCCACAGGCCGCGCTTCTCCTCTCTGGCTTCCTGCTCCAGCCGTGGCAATTCGGGGTCGTGATTGTATTGGTGGTACACCCAGGCGCCGCCGCGGCTGACCATTTCCTGTCCGATGTCCCTGTCGCCGCTCGTCACCCGGGCCACCAGCTGCTGGTAATCGTTGGTGCTGAGGGGCGTCAGGACCACCTTCTTGCGGAAGATCAGGTCCGCCAGCAGCAGGAGCGATTGATAGCCGAACGGCTGGGTGCGTTCGGGGGCGTCGATGTAGGCCAGGCGAACCGCGATCTGCTGTCGCTGCGCCGTGAGGCAGGTGAAACCGTTGCCATCGGTGATTCCATTGACTTCGCAGTCCATGGGTTCGGCCAGGGCCGTCGGGAGGAATGAGGCGGAGATGAGAGAGACGAGCAGGATCTTCAACGGGCGCTCCTTACGTACAGGCGAGCGAAAGCGTAACTAAGCAGCCGGCAAGCATACGGCACGATCGTGCTATTCGTCGGAGAAATTGGTCGCTTCTTATTTCAATTTTTTCAATTTGGTGCGCGGCCGGCACCAGGTTGGCAGAGCCGCTCGGTTTGCCCGGTGTGCTGTAAGCATTTTCCTACAGCCTTTGTAGGCAGGTTGGAAGTCAGCCGGAAGGCGTATCGCCCCTTACTTGGTTTTTATGATTCAACCAATTGATTTGTAAGGATTTATTTTCTGTCGTCGGCGCCGGTACGATTTTGGGGCGCGTATGGGGATAGGTTGTCCTGCGCCCCATGGACGCTAGTATCTCGCCTGTGTCGACGGAGAGACGCAGGCTGGCAAGGAATGTCGGCCCCTGGAAATCGCAGGATGGCGATTCATCAAGGAAGATGAGCAGGAACAAAAGGGAATTGCGAAAAAGAGAATAGGCGAGGTCTTCCTCGCCTCTTTTTTGGGATCTCGAAAAAGCTCCCCGCGCAATGCGGGGCCCATGGAAAGCCATGCTGCGCATCTATTTCGCCATTTTGCTGGGGTTGCTGACCGGATCGGCGCAAGCCAGCCATTCGCTGCGGTTCGTGACGGGGGAATTCAATTCCTTCGGCACTGCTATTGCGGATCAGGCACCTGCCACCTCCGGTCCGTTCGCCGAGGTGGTGCATGAGGTCTGTGCCTACATCCATTATCGCTGCGTGATCGATCAGGCGCCCTGGCGTCGAGCCCTGATGATGATCGAAGAGGGCAAGGCGGACGCCATCTTCGCCGTTTTTCCGACGCCCCCCCGGGAAGGGACGATCCGCTTCACGCCGCCCCTGGTGACCTCCAGTCTGAACGTCTACGCCCATCGGAGCACGCCGCTGCGCTACCGACGGCCGCAGGACCTGACGGGACGCCTCGTCCATGTGTTCGGCCCCTCCGGCGCTTCTTATGCGGTGGGGGAGCGCCTGCGGGGGATCGCCTCGGTCCACGAGGAGAGCGACAATCTGCGCCTGATCCGCAAGCTGAATGCCGGGCGCTACGGCAATGATCCCGCGATCATGAGCGCCGATTCGGCCCGCCTGCTGATCGGCCGGCTGGGGCTGTCCGACGTCGAGGACGTGGGGGTGTTCGAGTATCGGGGCTTCGGCTTCGGCTTTTCGCGGATGACCGGGAAGGACGCCGAATTCCAGGATTTCATGGCCGGGCTCCGGGCATTGATGGCCGACGGCACCATTCCTGCCATCATCCATCGCCACCATTTGCGGCTGGCCGATTCCGAATGGTCTCTACCGATCGCGCGCAAGAGCGGGTCGAAAGCCGACTGAGCCGCCGGCTGCGGCGTTCAGTGAAACAGGCCGGCGATATCCACCGACGAATGCCGGCCGATGGCCCGGAAATGCCGCGACAGCCACTCCAGCGCCCGTGAGCGGCCCTGGTCGCGCAGCATTTCCAGAAAGGGCAGGCTGGTGGTCAGCTTGGATTCCACGGCCAGCCGGTTGGCCAGATCGTCGGTGGCGATCAGGTGCATCCGCAGCTCCCGCAGCCGGCGCTCCAGCCGGCCCAGCGGCATCAGCGAGCGGCCGACGAACTCGCGGGCATGGGAGAAGCTGCGCATCTCGCGCAGGAAGGTGGACTTGAACGCCAGTTCCTGCGCCCGCCGGCGGATGTCTTCGCCGGTCCGCGGAGTCGTGCCGTGCACCGGCGGGCTGAGCAGCACTAGCAGGATGTCGGCGCTGACGCATTCGTAGAACAGCGGGAAGACCGCCGGGTTGGCGGAAAAGGCGCCGTCCCAGTAGGGCTCGCCTTCGATCTCGATGGGGTGGTGCAGCGAGGGCAGGCAGGCCGAGGCCAGCAGGCAGGCCGCGCTCAATTCGCTGGTGCGGAACAACCGGAGCCGGCCGGTGTTGGCGTTGGTGGCGGCGATGAAGAGCTTCAGTGGGCTGGCCGCGCGCAGGCGTTCGAAGTCGATCTGGGTCGCGATGATTTCCCGCAGCGGATTGAGCCCGAACGGGTTGAACTGCTCCGGCGAGAGCTGCTGGGTCCAGTACAGCATGATGCGAATCGACGGCGGCAGGCTGCCATCTTCGGCATCGGCACCGGCGCTGAGGATCGGCGCGCTGCCGGCCACCGCCCGCCAGAACCGCTCCAGCGCCTCGCGCGCGCCATCGCGGCCGCCTTTCAGCAGGCCGTGGGCGAGTACCGCGGCGTTCATCGCCCCCGCACTGGTACCGCTGATGCCCTCGAATTCGAGCCGGCCGTCCTCCAGCAAGGCGTCCAGCACCCCCCAGGTGAAGGCGCCATGGGCTCCGCCGCCCTGCAGGGCGAGATTCACGGGGCGGGGTTTGTGCAAGCGAAATAGCATGACGTGTCCCTGTAGCTGGCCGAGGTCCTCCCATCAGACCTGCAAATTCCGCTTCATCTCCGCTTCGCTGCACGATGCGACCGGCTGGCGGGCGAAATCCGCGGTCGACCATGGGCGGCTTATAGTCGAAGCAGCCCATCCCGCATCCGGAGCCTGCCATGTCGCGTCCGCTGGCCGTCCTCCTGTTCGTATCGGCGATCCTGGTCGTCGGATCGGCCGCGGCGCGCGAGCCCGGATCGCCGGGAACGGCCACGCCGCGCCCATACGGCCAGTCGTCGCCGCGCTTCCCGCCGCCGGCGAATCCCGGTGGCTTTCCCTCCCTGCCGCCGGCGAGAGCGACGGAAGCGCCGCCCCAGCGCTCGCTGCCCCTGATCGAGCAGCAGCAACAGCGCAGCCGCCGGCAGCCGGAGATTCCAAGGAGCTACCAGTACGGGCCGCCCAACCAGAGGAATCGTCGAAGCCAATAGCCGTCCGGCGGTTACTCCTCCGGCGGTGCTTCCAGCAGCGGCGCCAGCACCGCACGCATGCTGCGCCAGTGCGAGCCCTCCCAGTACAGGCGCTGGCAGGCGTCGCAGCCGAGAAAGCGCGAATAGAGGGCGCCGATCCGCGGCGGCAGGCGTTCCCGGGCCTGCTCGGCGGCCACCTCGTGCAGCGGCAGGTTGCAGTGGGTGCAGAGGCTGAACGGCCGCGCGCTGCGGGCCAGATCCAGACGCTCGAAGAGCTCGCGCAGCTGCAGCGCCGGCTTTAGGGCGTGCACGTAGCAGCCGTGGGTGACGATGCGCCGCTTGAGCAGCTCGCGGTCGCGGCTCAGCACGATGCGGCCCTGGCTGGCAGCGATCTCGGCGATCTGCGCATCCTCGAAATGGTTGTCGTAGAGGGTGTCGAAGCCGCTCATGCGCAACAGGCTGGCCAGCCCGCCGAGGTGGGCGTCGGCGACGAAGCGCAGCGCGCGCAACGGGCGGGCGCGGATGCGCAGGAGCGGCGTGACGTCCAGCGCCTCGAACTTGGGATAGACGGCCACCCGGTCGCCCTCGCGGATCGGCCGCTCGAACCCCACCGACTCGCCGTTGACCAGCACCAGCTCGACCTCGGTGTGCGGCACGCCGAGCGCCTCGATCATGTGCTTGACCGTCGCCGCCCGGGCGCAGGGGCAGGTGAACGACTGCCGGCGCCGTTCCGCCGGCAGGAAGTCGTTGAGCTCTTCGTAGAAGCGGAAGGTGGCGCTGACCATGCCGTTCAGTATGGCAGCTCTGGGCCGGACGGCGGGCTGGTAAGATGCCCGACCGGCCTGCCAAGGGAATCCCCATGCCATCGTCGTTTCCCCGCCTGCGAACCCTGCTGCTGATCGTCCTGCCGATTCTGCTCGGCCTGCTGGGTAGCGTCTGGCTGGCCGGGCGCTATGCCGAGCGGCGCCAGTGGGGCGAGCTCGGCGTCGAGGCCCAGGGCCAGCTGGAGCTGTACGCCCAGTCGCTGCGCATCCTGGTCGAGCGCTTCCGCGCGCTGCCGGCGATCCTCGCCCTGGACACCGAGATCCAGGCGCTGCTGCTGGAATCTGCCGATCCCGGCGCGCGCGACCGGCTCAACCGGCGCCTGGAGCGCCTGAACCGGGAGGCGGGGGCGGGGGTGATCTTCCTGCTCGACCTGCAGGGCAAGGCCATCGCCGCCAGCAACTGGCAGGAGCCGGACAACTTCGTCGGCGGCAACTACGCCTTCCGCCCGTATTTCCAGGACGCCCTGCGCGAAGGCAGCGCTCGCTACTTCAGCGTCGGGGTGACCACCGGGGTGCCCGGCTACTTCCTGTCCCGCGCGGTGCGCGACGGCGAAGGACGTATCCTCGGCGTGCTGGTGCTCAAGCTGGTGATGGAGGACATGCAGCGCGACTGGGCCGGGCAGCCCGGCATCCTGCTGGTCACCGACCGGCAGGGCATCGCGATCCTCTCCAGCCGTCCGGCCTGGCGTTTCCATTATCTGCAGCAGGCGGGCAGCGACCGGGCGCCCGAGTTCGATGCTCGCCAGTACGCCGGCCATGCCCCGCGGCCGCTCGCCGGCCAGCCGTTGCGGGCGGTCGGCGACGGCGAGCTGCTGCGCATCGCCGGGCCGGACGGACCGCGCAACTACCTGCGCCTGCGCCAGCCGCTGGCCGACGAAGGCTGGACCCTGCTGCTGCTGCGCGAGGCCCAGATCGCCGGCGGGGTGGTGCGCGGCTACCGGCTGGCGGCGGCCGGCGTCTGGCTGGCGCTGGCCTTCCTGGCCCTGTTCCTCGGCCAGCGCCACAAGAACCGGCATCTGCGCCAACTTCGCCGGGTCGAGCTGGAGCGGCTGGTCGAGGCGCGCACGGCCGAGCTGCGCAAGGCCCAGGACGAGCTGGTGCAGGCGGCCAAGATGGCCGCGCTGGGGCAGATGTCCGCGGCCCTGGCCCATGAGATCAACCAGCCGCTGACCGCCCTGCGCATGCAGCTGGGCAGCCTCGGACTGCTGCTGCAGCGGTCCGACCCGGCGGCGCTGCAGACCTGCCTGACGCGCATGGACGGTCTGCTCTCGCGCATGGCGGCGCTCACCGGGCATCTCAAGACCTTCGCCCGCAACAGTCCGGGCGGCCTGCGCGAGCGCCTGCAGCCGGACACGGCGATCGACCACGCGCTGCTCCTGCTGGAGGCGCGCATCCGCCGCGACGGCGTCCGGGTGCTGCGCCGGAACGCGCCCGGGGCCTGGGTCGAGGGGGACGCCATCCGCCTGGAGCAGGTGCTGGTCAACCTGCTGCACAACGCCCTCGACGCCATGGCCGACCGGCCGCACCGCGAGCTGCGCATCGACCTGCTGCGAGATGGCGGCGACTGGCTGATCAGCGTCGGCGACAGCGGCGGCGGCATTGCCGCCGAGCATCTGTCGCGGGTGTTCGAGCCGTTCTTCACCACCAAGCCGGTGGGCGAGGGGCTGGGGCTCGGGCTCGCCGTGTCCTACGGCATCATCCGCGAGCTGGGCGGTCAGCTCGAGGCGCGCAACCAGGACGGCGGGGCGCTCTTCGTCATCCGGCTGCCGGCCGCCCCGGCGCCCGCTACACTGCGCGTCGGACAGCAGGAGTGAGCATGCAACAGATCATCTTCATCGACGACGAGGCGTCGATCCGCGAGGCCGTGGAGCAGTGGCTGGAGCTGTCCGGCCTGTCGGTGCGCACCTGCGCCCGCGCCGAGGAGGCGCTGGCGCTGCTGTCGGCGGACTTCCCCGGGGTGGTGGTCAGCGACGTGCGTATGCCCGGCATGGACGGCCTGGCCCTGCTCGAGCGCCTGCGCGCGCTGGACGCCGAGCTGCCGGTGATCATGGTCACCGGCCACGGCGACGTGCCCATGGCGGTGAGCGCCATGCAGCAGGGCGCCTACGACTTCATCGAGAAGCCGTTCACCCCCGAGCGCCTGCTCGGCACCCTGCAGCGCGCCCTCGACAAGCGCCGGCTGGTCTGCGAGAACCGCGCGCTGCGACGCCAGGCGGCGCAGCAGGGCAGCATCGAGGCCAGCCTGCTCGGCATCTCGCCGGCGATCCGCGAGCTGCGCCGGCAGATCCTCGAACTGGCCGACACCTCGGTCAACGTGCTGATCCGCGGCGAGACCGGCAGCGGCAAGGAGCGCGTGGCGCGCTGCCTGCACGACTTCAGCCGGCGCGCCGGCAAGGCCTTCGTCGCCCTCAACTGCGCGGCGATTCCCGAGCAGCTGTTCGAGAGCGAGCTGTTCGGCCACGAGGGCGGCGCCTTCACCGGCGCCCAGGGCAAGCGCATCGGCCGCATCGAGCACGCCGACGGCGGCACCCTGTTCCTCGACGAGGTGGAGAGCCTGCCGCTGGCGCAGCAGGCCAAGCTGCTGCGCGTGCTGCAGGAGAAGAGCCTGGAGCGGCTCGGCTCCAACCGCAGCATCGCCGTCGACCTGCGGGTGATCGGCGCGGCCAAGCCGGATCTGGCCGCCGAGGTGCGCGCCGGGCGCTTCCGCGAGGACCTGCTGTACCGCCTCAACGTCGCCGAGCTGCACATCCCGCCGCTGCGCGAGCGGCGCGAGGACATCCCGCTGCTGTTCGAGCACTTCGCCCGCGCTGCTGCCGAGCAGCATGGCCGCGAGCCGCGGCCGGTGGGCCCCGACCTGCTGGCGCAGCTGCTCGGCCACGACTGGCCGGGCAACGTCCGCGAGCTGGCCAACGCCGCCGAGCGCCATGCCCTCGGCCTGGGGGCCGGCGGGGCCGCCGGCGCGGCGCTGCCGGCGCAGTCGCTGGCTGCCCAGCTGGAGGCCTTCGAGGCCCAGTGCCTGCGTCAGGCCCTGCAGCAGTGCCGCGGCAACATCGCCGAGACCATGGCCCTGCTGCAGCTGCCGCGGCGCACCCTGAACGAGAAGATGCAGCGCCACGGCCTCAACCGCAGCGACTTCCTCGCCGAGGGCGAGGCCTGAGCGATCGGCGGATTCTTGCCGATGCCGCTTCGGTGATCGGCAGAAATCCGCCGATCCATTTCCCCCGCCTGGGCCGAAGCCCGCATGGCCCGGGGCTTTCCGCGTCTGGCGCGGATCCTGCTATCTCCGTTTCGCGCAGCCGCGCGCTCGTTCGCGTGCGGCGCTTACAACTCTAAGAATCGGAGCAGTAGCCATGATTGATCTCCTGCGGCCCCATGGCCGTTCCCTCGGCATTTCCCGCCATATCCGCCGCCGCGATCCGTTCGATGCGTCCTCCGGGGCCCGGGCCCGCCGCCCGAGCGAAGCCCGCTGACAGCCGCCATGCCGATCCGGCCCACGCGGCCGTGCTCGACTCCATTTTCCCGGTGAGACCTTCAACATGACCGCACAAGAACCTCTGTACACCGCCGCCGAGCGCCGACAGCGCATCTTCGCCATCGTCGGTGCCTCCTCCGGCAACCTGGTCGAATGGTTCGACTTCTACGTCTACGCCTTCTGCGCCATCTATTTCGCCCCGGCGTTCTTCCCCTCCGACGACCCCACCGTGCAGCTGCTGAACACCGCCGGCGTGTTCGCCGCCGGCTTCCTGATGCGCCCGATCGGCGGCTGGCTGTTCGGCCGCATCGCCGACAAGCACGGGCGCAAGAGCTCGATGATGATCTCGGTGCTGATGATGTGCGCCGGCTCCCTGGCCATCGCCTGCCTGCCCACCTACGCCAGCATCGGCGTGGCCGCCCCGGCGCTGCTGCTGGTCGCCCGCCTGTTCCAGGGGCTCTCGGTCGGCGGCGAGTACGGCACCACCGCCACCTACATGAGCGAAGTGGCGCTCAAGGGCCGGCGCGGCTTCTACGGCTCCTTCCAGTACGTCACCCTGATCGGCGGCCAGCTGCTGGCCGTGCTGGTGGTGGTGATCCTGCAGCAGCTGCTCACCACCGAGGAGCTGCGCGCCTGGGGCTGGCGCATCCCGTTCGTGGTCGGCGCCCTAGCCGCGGTCATCTCCCTGCTGCTGCGCCGCTCGCTGGAGGAAACCAGCAGCGCAGAGACCCGCGCCAGCAAGAAGGCCGGCAGCCTGGCCGAGCTGTTCAAGCACCACAAGGCGGCCTTCATCACCGTGGTCGGCTACACCGCCGCCGGCTCGCTGATCTTCTACACCTTCAGCACCTACATGCAGAAGTTCCTGGTCAACACCGTCGGCATGCACGCCAAGACCGCCAGCGGCGTGATGACCGTGGCGCTGCTCTGCTTCATGCTGATGCAGCCGCTGTTCGGCATGCTGTCCGACCGTATCGGCCGGCGCGCCTCGATGCTCTGGTTCTGCGCCCTGGGCGCGGTGTGCACCCTGCCGATCCTGATGGCGCTGAAGAGCGTCGACAGCCCGGTGATGGCCTCCCTGCTGATCGTCCTGGCCCTGGCCATCGCCAGCTTCTACACCTCCATCAGCGGCCTGGTGAAGGCCGAGATGTTCCCCACCGAAGTCCGCGCCCTGGGCGTCGGCCTGTCCTACGCGGTGGCCAACGCCGTGTTCGGCGGTTCCGCCGAGTACGTGGCCCTGAGCCTGAAGGCCATCGGCCATGAAGAGGCCTTCTACTGGTACGTCTCGGGCATGCTGGTGATCGGCTTCCTCTTCAGCCTGCGTCTGCCGAAGCAGGCCGCCTACCTGCACCACGACCGCTGATCGCGGTTCCCCGGCTCGCCTCCGCGAGGAGTGCGAGCCGGCCGCCGGTTCTCCCGCGCTGGCTCGCCGCCGCCCCCTGTCTGGCTCTATGGCCAGTTCGCCATTTGTTTCTATCGTGAAGACGTGCAGAGGGTCGGCGGGCGCCGGCCGTCGTCATGTTTCCGCGAGCGGGGGAGTCATCATGCAAAGGGCGTCGAGTCCTACCAACGAATACGTCTACGAACTGGACCGCCAGTACGTCTTCCACTCCTGGTCGGCCCAGGGCCGGCTGGACCCGCTGGTCATCGCCGGCGGCTTCGGCTGCGAGGTCTGGGACTTCGCCGGCAGGCGCTACCTGGACTTCAGCAGCCAACTGGTCAACACCAACATCGGCCACCAGCATCCCAGGGTGATCCGGGCGATCCAGGAGCAGGCCGCGACCCTCGCGACCATCGCCCCGTCGACCGCCAACCTGGCCCGCGGCGAGGCCGCTCGGCGCATCCTGGCGCGGGCGCCGGCGGGCTTTTCCAAGGTGTTCTTCACCAACGCCGGGGCGGACGCCAACGAGAACGCCATGCGCATGGCCCGGCTCTACACCGGCCGGCGCAAGATCCTCTCGGCCTACCGCTCCTACCACGGCAATACCGGCAGCGCCATCGTCGCCACCGGCGATCCGCGGCGCTTTCCCAACGAGTTCGCCACCGACCACGCGCACTTCTTCAACCCCTACCTGTACCGCTCGGAGTTCGACGCCAGGACCGAGGAGGAGGAGTGCCGGCGGGCGCTGCATCACCTGCGCCGGGTGATCGAGTGCGAGGGGCCGGGCACGGTGGCGGCGCTGCTGCTGGAGTCGGTGCCGGGCACCGCCGGCATCCTGGTGCCGCCCAGGGGCTATCTGCCCGGGGTGCGCGCGCTGGCCGACGAGTTCGGCATCCTGCTGATCCTCGACGAGGTGATGGCCGGCTTCGGCCGCACCGGCAGCTGGCTGGCGCTGGACCAGTTCGACGTGATCCCCGACCTGATCACCTTCGCCAAGGGGGTGAACTCCGGTTACGTGCCGGCCGGCGGGGTGATGATCGCGGAGAAGATCTGCCGCTTCTTCGACGAGCGGGTGTTCCCCGGCGGCCTGACCTATTCCGGTCATCCCCTGGCGATGGCGGCGATCGTCGCGACCCTGGACGCCATGGAGGAGGAGAACCTCGTCGGCCATGCCGACGCCATCGGCCGCGAGCTGCTCGGCCCCGGCCTCAAGCGCCTGGCCGACCGCCACGAGTGCGTCGGCGAGGTGCGCGGCCTCGGCCTGTTCTGGGCCATCGAACTGGTCGCCGACCGGACGACCCGGGCGCCGCTTCCTTCGGCGCAGATGGCCCGGCTGAAGGCCGCGCTGCTGGCGCGCGGGCTGCTCGCCTTCGTCGTCGACAACCGCGTCCACGTGGTTCCGCCGTGCGTGGTCAGCCGCGAGCAGGTCCTCCTGGCGCTGGACATCTACGACGACGCCCTGGCCGCGCTGCAGCGCTGAGTGCCGGTCGGCACGGTAGGGACGGCGGGCGCCGTCCCTCTCGCCGTTCGCGTTCCCTCAGAGCTGCTCCAGCGACTCGGCCAGCAGGCGGATGCCGAGCCCGATCCGCTGCCGTTCGAGCACGTGGAAGCCCAGGCGGAAGCAGTTGGCCGGCGCCTCGCCGTCGAAGAAGTGCTGGGCGCCGGTCTCGATCATCACGCTGCGACGCGCCGCGGCCCAGGCCAGGCGCTGGGTGTCGGTGCCCGGCGGCGCTTCCATCCAGAAGGCGCCGGCGCCCGAGGCGCTGATCCGCCGGCAGCCGCCCAGGTAGCTGTCGATGGCCCGCTGCAGCTCGTCCTGGCGCCGGGCGTGCTCGCTGCGGAAGCGGCGCAGGTGGGCGTCGTAGTTGCCCTGGGCGAGGAACTGGGCGAGCAGGCGCTGGTTGTTCAGCGGCGGGTGGCGGTACATCAGCCGGCGCAGGGCGCGCAGCTCGGCGACCAGTTCGGCGTCGGCCACCAGGTAGCCGATGCGCAGGCCGGGGGAGAGGCATTTCGACAGGCTGCTGATGTAGACCACCCGGCCGTGGCGGTCGGCGGCCTTGAGCGCCGGCTGCGGGTGGTTGTCCAGGTTCAGCTCGGCGTCGTAGTCGTCCTCGATGACGATCTGGTCTTCCCGCTCGATCCGCCGCAGCAGCGCCCGGCGCCGTTCCGGGCTCAGGGTCACGCCGGTGGGCACCTGATGGCCGGGGGTGAGGTAGAGGTACTCGCAGCCGTCCAGCCGCGCGTCGATCCGCATGCCTTCGCCGTCCACCTCCTGCAGGTGGATGTCCGCGCCGCGCAGGTCGAAGACGTTCCAGGCGTCCCGGTAGCCCGGGTTCTCCATGCCGACCCGGGTGCCCTTGCCCATCAGCAGGGTGGCCAGCAGGTAGAGCGCGTTCTGCGAGCCGAGGGTGATCAGGATCTGCTCCGGCTCGGCCCAGATGCCGCGCTTGGGCAGCACCCGGGTGCGCAGCTGCTCGATCAGCAGCGGGTCGTCGCGGTCGACGCCGTCGAAGATCCATTCGTGGTTGCGCTCCGTGCGCAGGGTGTCGCGGGACGCCTCGCGCCACTGCTCCAGGGGGAACAGCTCGCTGTTCGGCTGGCCGTAGATGAAGGGGTAGGCGAACTGCATCCAGTTGCTCGGCCGCAGCAGTCCCTGGCGCATCCTGGGCTGGCACTTGAGACGCTCGCCCCATTCCGGGGCGCCGGCCGCCCGTTCCTCGCACCGTTCCTCCTGCGCCGCGGCGGCCTTCGGCGCGCCCGGGCCGCGGTAGTCCGGGTGCAGGTAGTAGCCGCTGCGCGGCCGGCTCTGCAGGTAGCCGCTGTCCAGCAGGCTCTCGTAGACCAGGGCCACGGTATTGCGCGAGACGGACAGCTGCTGGGACAGCCGCCGGCACGAGGGCAGGGGCTCGTCGGCGGGGAAGATCCCGCTGAGGATGGCCCCCACCAGCGACTCGCGGAGCTGCTCCTGCAGCCCCCGCTGGCTGTCGAAATCCAGGTGGAAGAAGTGGTCGATCATGGTTGCTCCCTTACCGCATCAACCCTTCCTCCCAGCAAGGAGCAGGCCAGAAAGCCGCCGCTCGCGCTGTCCCGGCGAATGCCGCCAACTGTCCCTAACCGGGGCCGGAAGCGCGGCCCTATGGTGGCTCGGCAAGCGGTCAACAACGCCCCGGCGCAGGCGGTTTTCCCGTCCGTCGGGCTTCGGCAAGGGAGCGATCACATGCGAGAACGGCAAGCCAAGTCTGCAACTTCCGGGAACCGGGGCGTCTGGCGCCGGGCAGCCCTGCTGGGGATGGCCGGGGCGCTGCTGGCGTTGTCCCTGGGCGCGCGCGCCGACCTGGAGGAGATCCGCAGCCGCGGTTATCTGACGGTGGCGACCGAGGACAACTACGCCCCCTACAACTTCATGACCGACGGCAAGCCGGACGGCTTCCACAAGGACCTGCTGCAGGAGCTGCAGACTTACGCCCGGCTCGAGGTGCGCCAGGACATCCTGCCCTGGACCGGGCTGCTGGCCGCGGTGGTCGGCGGCAAGTACGACTTCGCCTTCACCGGGGCCCTGGTCACCGACGAGCGCCTGCGAGTGTTCGACTTCGCCCCGCCGTTCGCCTCGGCGCAGCACTACTTCATCCGCCGCGCGGACGACGAGCGCCTCGACAGCATCGCCAGCCTGAGCGGCAGGAAGCTCGGCGTGCAGGCCGGTAGCGCGCTGCTCTCGCGCCTGCCCGAGCTGGAGCGGATGCTGGCGAAGACCGGCGGCGAACTGGGCGAGGTAGTCGAGTACCAGTCCTATCCCGAGGCCTACGCCGACCTGGCCAACGGCCGGCTGGACTACGTGATCGACGGCGTCGTCTCGGTCAACGACCTGGTCAGGGCCCGCCCCGGAGTGTTCGCCAAGGGCCTGCCGGTCTCCGCCGAAGGCTACGCCGCCTGGCCGGTGCCGAAGAACAGTCCCGAGCTGCTGGCCTTCCTCACCCGCTTCCTCGACCAGGTCCGCGCCAGCGGCCGCCTGGGCGAGCTGCAGCGCAAGTGGTACGGCCAGGAGTTCCCAGGGCTGCCCGTCGGCCCCATCACCAGCGCCGAGCAGTTCCACCGGCTGGCCGGCATCGAGTGAGCGGACGGGCGGAGGTGAGCGCATGAACGGACAAGCCTGGCTGCTGCTGCTCGACGGAGCCTGGGTCACCGTCTGGATATCCGCCGTGGCGATCGGCCTCGGCGTGGTCCTGGGGCTGCTCGTCGCCCTGCTGCGGATGGCGCGGATTCCCTTCCTCGACCAGCTGCTGATCCTCTACACCAGCCTGGCCCGGGCCACGCCGCTGGTGACCCTGGTCCTGTTCGTCTTCCTCGCCGCGCCGGGCTGGGGCCTGAACCTGAGCCGCGAGGCCGCGGCGATCCTCGCCCTGACCGCCAACACCGCGGCCTTCAACGCGGAGATCTGGCGCGGCGCCTTCCTGGGCTTCTCCCGCGACCAGCGGGAAAGCGCCCTGGCCTGCGGCATGACCCCGTGGCTGCTGTTCCGCCGCATCATGCTGCCGCAGATGCTCGCCGGCAGCCTGCCCGGGCTGGTCAACGAGATGACCTTCCTGATCAAGGGCAGCCCGGCCATCGCGGTGATCGGCCTGGTCGACCTGAGCCGGGTGAGCAACCGCATCGGCGCGGTGACCTACGAGCCGCTGCCGCCGATCCTCGCCGCGGCGCTGATCTACATGGCCATCCTCGGCGTGCTGGTCCGGCTGCAGGCGCTGGCCGAGCGCAAGGCCGGCCGACTGGCGATGTGACGGGAGACGGGCATGAACCCATGGGAAATCATCTGGCGTGCCCGCGGGGCCTTCCTCGACGGCTTCCTCGACACCCTCGCCATCTTCCTCCTCGCCGCGCTGCTGGCCTTCGCCCTCGGCTGCCTGCTGGTCTACGGCCTGGAAGGGCGCACCGGTCCTACGCGGCGGGCGCTGCGCGGCTTCATCGACCTCATGCGCATGCTGCCGTTCCTGGTGCTGGTCTACCTGCTGTACTACGGCCTGCCACAGCTCGGCGTGCGCCTGCCGGCCTGGAGCGCCGGGATGATCGCCCTGGTGCTGTACCACGGCGCCTACTTCGCCGAGATCCTGCGCGGCGGCCGGACGATGCTGCCGGCCGGCCAGATCGAGGCGGCGCAGGCCCACGGCTTCGCCCCGGGCAAGGCCTTCCGCCGGCTCGTCCTGCCGCAGCTGCTGATCCGCACCCGGCCGCTGCTGGGCAACCAGCTGATCCTCGCCCTCAAGGACACCGCCTTCCTCGGCATCATCACCGTGCAGGAGCTGACCGCGGCGGCCAACTCGGTCCAGTCCAGCCACTTCGTGCCCATGGAGGCCTTCCTCATGGTCATCCTGCTCTACTGGCTCATCAGCATCGGCATCGAACTGCTGATCAAGTGGTCCGCCCGTTTCGGCGCGAAAAGGGGATTCGAACATGTCTGAACTACCGGTCGTGAGCATCCGCCGGCTCTGCAAGAGCTTCGACGGGGTGGAGGTCCTGCGCGACATCGACCTGGAGGTGAAGCGGGGCGAGGTGGTCAGCGTGCTGGGCTCTTCCGGCTCCGGCAAGTCGACCCTGCTGCGCTGCATCAACTGGCTGGAGGAGCCGGACCGCGGGAGCATCCACATCGGCGGCGTGCGCATGGGCGTCGACGAGCGGAACGGCCGGCCCCTGTCCGCCCGCCGGCTCGCCTCCATCCGGGCGCGGACCGGCATGGTCTTCCAGGGCTTCAACCTCTGGCCGCACCTGACCGTGCTGCAGAACGTCATGGAGGCGCCGGTGCACGTGCGCGGCCTGGGCAAGGAGGAGGCGCGGCGCCGGGCCGTCGAGCTGCTGGAGAAGGTGGGCATGGCGCACAAGCGCGACAGTTACCCCTTCAGTCTCTCCGGCGGGCAGAAGCAGCGGGTCGCCATCGCCCGGGTGCTGGCCATGGAGCCGGAGGTGGTGCTGTTCGACGAGCCCACCTCGGCCCTCGACCCCGAGCGGGTCGGCGAGGTGCTGGCGGTGATGAAGCAGATGTCCGCCGAGGGCCACACCATGATCCTGGTGACCCACGAGATGGACTTCGCCCGCGCCGTCTCCGACCAGGTGGTGTTCCTGGAGAAGGGCCGGATCATCGAGCGGGCCGCCCCCGGGAAGTTCTTCACCGACCCGGACAGCGAGCGGGTGCGCCGCTTCCTCGAATTGAGCGACTGATTCCACCGGGCTTCCGGCCCCGACCGGGCCGGGCCCATGTCTTGCCGATCGAAACGGAGTTTTTCCATGAGCAATGTGGTCTTCATCACCGGCGCGACCTCGGGCTTCGGCCGCGCCGCCGCCCGTCGCTTCGCCGCCGCCGGCTGGTCGCTGGTCCTCACCGGCCGGCGCGTCGAGCGCTTGCAGGCGCTGCAGGACGAGCTGGCGGGCAGGGTGCCGGTGCATGTCGCGGCGCTCGACGTGCGCGACGGCTCGGCGGTGACGCGGGTGGTCGCGGAGCTGCCCGAGGGCTTCCGCCGGGTCCGCACGCTGGTCAACAACGCCGGCCTGGCGCTGGCGCCGGAGCCGGCGCAGACCGTCGAGCTGAGCGATTGGCTGACCATGATCGACACCAACGTCATCGGTCTGGTCAGCGTCACCCACGCCCTGCTGCCGACCCTGATCGAGACCGGCGAGGGCGCCAGCATCGTCAACCTCGGTTCCATCGCCGGGCAGTGGCCCTATCCGGGCAGCCACGTCTACGGCGCGACCAAGGCCTTCGTCAAACAGTTCTCCTACAACCTGCGCTGCGACCTGCTCGGCACCGGGGTGAGGGTCACCGACCTGGCCCCGGGCATCGCCGAGACCGAATTCACCCTGGTCCGCACCAAGGGCGACCAGGCCGCCTCCGACCGGCTCTACCGTGGCACCACGCCGCTGAGCGCCGAGGACGTCGCCGAGCAGATCTACTACGTGGCGACCCTGCCGGCGCACATGAACGTCAACCGCATGGAAGTGATGCCGGTGCGCCAGGCCTGGTCGCCGTTCGCCATCGACCGCGACGCCTGATTCGCCCCTCAGCCGGCGGCGCGCCGCTCGGGCATGGGCGGCGCCACGCCGCTTTCCACCCCGCCCGAGGCGGTGTCCAGGGTATCCCCCGAGTCTCCGCCCGTGGCTCCGACCAGTTCGCAGGCCTCGCGCCAGTGCCTGATCGCTTGTCCTTCCGGGCGGCCCTCCGATTCCCAGATCCGGTAGGCCAGTTCGCGAATGTGCTGCTCCTGCTGTTCGTCGTGGCTCATGGTCGTTCGTCCTCTTCGGTGGCTACGGCAGGGCTCCCGCCAGGGGGGGCGAGAGGGGAGAGGCGTTACAAGGGTAGGAGATCGGCCGCGGAATGCCATGGCCGGCAGCGGATGTCGGGGCGGCGATTAAAGCAACTATACGAAACGCCTATAAGGCTGATGGGCACCGCGGCCGATAGCTGTATAGTGGGTTCGTCAAAGGCAAAGAGCCATCAGGCGCACGTCCGAAACGACCGTCGAACGTCGCTTCGGATGGGCCGCCACGATTCGATCAGCCATGTAGGAGCCGGTTATTCGATAGCTGTCCTGTTTTTTCGTCGCTCGATGGAATGAAGCGGTCGATTTCCTCGGGAAATTCGCCGGACGCTTTCCGTAGAGCCAATCCTCTTTCCGAAAAACAAAGAACAAAAAGATGAAAAAAATAAAAAGCCTGTGGAATGGGTTGAGTCTGGGCGGAAAGCTCTCCGCGACGGTGTTGGGCCTGGTGGGGCTGCTGGTCTCGCTGCTGATCGTCACCATCAGCTACTCCATGACCAACTACGTCGAGAATCGCGCCGGCGAGGACGTCGGGGAGAAGACCCGGCTGCTGGTCGCCATGATCGAGTCCTTCGACCGGGATTCGCGGCATCGGGTCGATGCCCTGGCCAAGAGTCTGGAGGCCTCGTTCGCGGGACCCTTCTCGCTTGCCCATGCGAGCGGCGAGCCGCAGGGCCGGCAGGTGCCGCTCCTCAGCAGCGGCGATCGGGTCCTCAACCAGGACTTCTCGGTGGTGGACCGCTTCACCACCAGCACCGACGCCGTGGCCACCGTCTTCGTCAGAGCCGGCGACGACTTCGTCCGGGTGACGACTTCGCTGAAGGACGAGAAGGGCGAGCGCGCCGTCGGCACGCAGCTGGACCGCTCCCATCCGGCCTACCAGGCGGCGCTCGCCGGCAACGGCTACACCGGGTTGGCCACCCTGTTCGGGCGCCAGTACCTGACGCAATACAACCCGATCCGGAATGCGGCGGGCGAGACGATCGGGCTGAGCTTCGTCGGGCTCGATTTCACCGACTACGTGGAGCAGCTCAAGGCCTCAATCCGCTCGATGAAGATCGGCAAGGCGGGGTACTTCTACGTGATGGACGCCCGGCCGGGCAAGGATTATGGGACCTTCCTGGTCCATCCGGTTTCCGAAGGGGCCAACCGCATCACCAGCAAGGACAGCGACGGCCGCGAATTCCTCAGGGAAATCCTCGAGCAGAAGAACGGCACCATCCGCTATCCGTGGCTCAACCGGGAGCTGAACGAGACCACGCCGCGCGACAAGGTGGCGTCGTTCGCCTACTTCCAGAACTGGGACTGGGTGGTCGTCGGCAGCGTCTACATCGACGAGTGGGCCCCGCAGATCCGCAGCCTGATCCTGAAGAACGTCGCCATCGCGGCGGTGGTCCTGCTGCTGTCCGTCGTCCTGTTCTACGCCTTCATCCGCCGCATCATCAGCGCGCCCCTGGGCGAGGTCACGCAGATGGCAAAGTGGCTGGCGCAGGGCGATCTGACGCGGCGCATCCACAGCCGGCGGACCGACGAGATCGGCCAGCTGACCATGGCCATCGACCAGATCAGCGCCGGCCTGACCGACGCGGTGCGGAGCGTTCTGGGCGGCGCGCGGGGCGTGGCGACGGCCAGCGACGAGATCGCCGCGGGCAACAACGACCTGTCGGCGCGCACCGAGCAGCAGGCCAGCGCCCTGGAGCAGACCGCGGCTTCCATGGAGCAGCTGAGTTCCACCGTCAAGCAGAACGCCGACAACGCCCGCCAGGCCAACCAGCTGGCGCAGAGCGCGGCGGAAGTGGCGGTCCGCGGCGGCGACATGGTGGACCAGGTGGTCGACACCATGAAGGACATCAACGATTCGAGCCACAAGATCGCCGCCATCCTCGGTGTGATCGACGGCATCGCCTTCCAGACCAACATCCTCGCCCTCAACGCCTCGGTGGAGGCCGCCCGTGCCGGCGATCAGGGTCGGGGCTTCGCCGTGGTGGCGGGGGAGGTCCGCACCCTGGCCGGCCGTTCGGCCGATGCGGCGCGGGAGATCAGGGCGCTGATCGGCGACAGCGTCGCGCGCATCGAGAAGGGCACCGCGCTGGTCGATCAGGCGGGTAGCACCATGCAGGAAGTGGTCGGCAGCATCCGCCGGGTGAACGAGATCATGGGCGAGATCAGCGAGGCCAGCAGCGAGCAGGCCCAGGGCGTGGCCCAGGTGGGGACGGCGGTCGTCCAGATGGACCGGACCACCCAGCAGAACGCCGCCATGGTGGAGGAAATGGCCGCTGCCGCCGCCAGCCTGCAGAGCCAGGCGCAGGAGCTGGTGCAGGCGGTGAGCGTGTTCAAGCTGACGGAGGAAAGGTCGGAGCGCGCCGCGGTCGCCCAGATCCGCGGGCCCGGTGCGGTCGTGGCGGCCCGCCGGCCCGAACCGCTCGCGATTTCGTAGAGCCCGACGTTCGTCCGCTCGGGTCGGTGTCTACCGCTGGCGACGGCCGGAGCCGACCGCCGCATCTTCTTCCGCCACGGCAGGCGGTCGCGCTGCCTGCCGACAGTCCATGGCCTGCCGCCCGGTCGGCGGGTCAGGGCTTCCGGGCGATGACCAGCAGGCCCGCCACGATCAGGCCGGCCCCGGCCAGCATGCGCAGGGTGATCGTTTCGCGCAGCAGCAGCCACGCCAGCAGCATGGCGACGACGACGCTGCCCTTGTCGATCAGGGCCACGGTCGCCACTTCGCCGACCTTCAGCGCCTTGTAATAGAAGATCCAGGACAACGCGGTGGTGATGCCGGACAGGCCGAGCCAGAGCAGGTTGCGCGGACTCACCTCGGAAAGCTGCTGGACGGGGACCGCCCAGGCGGCGAAGGCCAGGACGAACGCACAGACGAACAGGGTGCGGATGGTCAGCCCCAGTTCGCCGGAGATTCCGTGCAGCCCCATCTTGGCGATCACCGAGGTGAAGCCGGCGAAGAACATCGAGATGAAGGCGTACAGCACCCACTTTTCCATAGACAGCTCGTCCTGAATCGAATGTCGGTAACGCGACGCCGGGCCTTTCATCCGGCGAAGGCGCGGGGCCCGCATTTTGCCTGGCCGATGCCCGTTTAGCTCCCCCAGTTAGTGGACGAGGATTCTCAGGCGTCGCGCAGCAGGTCGTGGGCGTCCAGCAGCCGGTAGGCGATCTCCGGATGCCTGTCGAGGCCGCGGCGGATCGCCGCCGGGATCGACTGGCGGGTCTTGCGGCACAGGCCGGGCAGTTCGTCGAGGCGAATGGCGAAGCCGCGCATGCTGCGCACCTCGTTGAAGCCCGGGGCGATTTCCACGCGGATTCCCAGCTGCTCGTACATCCGCCGCTGCAGGTGTTCGAGATCGGCCAGGCTCGCGATGTTCTCCAGCCGTTCGAGCAGGCGCCGTTCCTCCTGGCGCGTCAGGCGCAGGATGCGCAGGTCCCCGCCTGTCTCCAGCAGGCGTTCGCGACCGCAGGTGCAGGCACCGGGCGGGCAGGGTTGGCGGATCGGGAAGGAGGGCGTCATGGGCTCCGATCATAGCGGTGGGCGGCCGTGGTGCCCATCGGGCTCGCGCATCGGCGGCGCCCCGGAGTGAGGAATCGGCACAGCGACGTGCGAAATCCTCGTTTGTTGTCCCGCCTGGCGCTACCTAGGATCGAACGCGCCACCCGTCGCGAAGCGCAGCCGAACCTGTGGCTCCGGCTTCGCCCGGGCTTTCCAGGCTGAACCTGAGCACTCCCGATAACAACGACAATACGAGGACGCACGATGGAAAACTCCACAACCCTGACGCTGCCGGCGGCGCCGAAAGCCACCTCGCAGCAGCTCAAGTCGATCTTCAGCGGTTCGGTGGGCAATCTGGTCGAGTGGTACGACTGGTATGTCTATGCGGCTTTCTCGCTGTACTTCGCCAAGGCGTTCTTCCCCCAGGGCGACCTGACCGCGCAACTGCTCAATACGGCGGCGGTTTTCGCCATCGGTTTCCTGATGCGCCCCATCGGCGGCTGGCTGATGGGGGTGTACGCCGACCGCAAGGGCCGCAAGGCGGCGCTGCTGCTGTCGGTGCTGCTGATGTGCTTCGGCTCCCTGATCATCGCCCTGACTCCCGGTTACGCCACCCTCGGGGTCGCCGCGCCGGCCCTGCTGGTGGTCGCCCGCCTGCTGCAGGGGCTGTCGGTGGGCGGCGAGTACGGCACCTCGGCCACCTATCTGTCGGAGATGGCCGGCAAGGAGCGCCGGGGCTTCTTCGCCAGCTTCCAGTACGTGACCCTGATCTCCGGCCAGCTGTTGGCCCTGGGCGTGCTGATCCTGCTGCAGAACGTGCTGAGCACCGAGCAGCTGGAAAGCTGGGGCTGGCGCATCCCCTTCCTCATCGGCGCTGCCTGCGCCGTCGCCGCCCTGTGGCTGCGCCGCAACATGGAGGAAACCGAGAGCTTCACCAAGGCCCGGGACCAGCAGCCGAAGGAGGGAGTGCTGCGCACCCTGATGCGCCATCCCAAGGCAGTGTTCACGGTGATCGGCCTGACCCTGGGCGGCAGCCTGGCCTTCTACACCTACACCACCTACATGCAGAAATACCTGGTCAACACCGTCGGCCTGAGCAAGAGCGAGGGAACCCTGATCTCGGCGGCGAGCCTGTTCCTGTTCATGCTCCTGCAACCCATCATGGGGGCCCTGTCGGACCGGATCGGCCGGCGCCCGCTGCTGGTCGGCTTCGGCCTGCTCGGCACGCTGTGCACGGTGCCGATCCTGACCCTGCTGCAGAGCGTCACCAGCCTGTGGGGGGCGTTCGCCCTGATCATGTTCGCCCTGGTCATCGTCAGCGGCTACACCTCGGTCAACGCGGTGGTCAAGGCCGAGCTGTTCCCGGCCGAGATCCGCGCCATCGGCGTCGGCCTGCCCTACGCGCTGACCCAGTCGGTGGCCGGCGGCACCGTCGAATACGTGGCCCTGTGGTTCAAGAGCATCGGCAACGAGACCGGCTTCTTCTGGTACATCACCGCCGGCATCGCCTGTTCGTTGCTGGTCTACGTCTGCATGAGGGACACCCGCGACCACTCGCTGATCGACTGCGACTGATCCGGGCCCGCTCCGTCGAAGCCGCTCCGGCCCCGAGCGGGGCGGGGTGGCCGTTCAATCCAGCCTGGCCTCCGTCCGGTAGCGCCGGGCCTCTTCCGCCAGCCAGTCGCGAAAGGCGCGCAGGGCGGCGGATTCGGCCTTGCGCTCGGGGACGATCAGGTAATAGGCCTTGTCGTTCATGAAGGTGTGCCGGATCGGCACGATCAGCCGGCCTTCCTCCAGTTCGCGCCGGATCAGCAGCGGTGGGATCAGGGCCAGGCCCATGCCGTGCATGGCGGCCTGGGCGAGGATGGAGAACAGCTCGTAGCGCGGGCCGCGCATGTCGCCCTCGATCTCCAGCCCGAGCGAGCCGAACCACTGGCGCCAGACGTAGGGGCGGGTGCTCTGCTGCAGCAGCGGCAGGGCGGCGATCTCGTGCGCCTCCAACTGGCGGCGCGGCGCGATCAGCTCCGGGCTGCACACCGGCACTAGGTTCTCGCGCATCAGGAAATGGGATTCGGTGCCCGGCCAGCCGTCGTCGCCGTAGTACAGCGCGGCATCGAACGCCGTGTCGGCGAACAGGAAGGGGCGGGTGTTGGTGGTCAGGTTCACCGTCACCTCCGGGTGCAGCCGCTGGAAATCCTTCAGCCGCGGCAGCAGCCACTGGGTCGCGAAGGTCGGCACCACCGCCAGTTCGAGACTGGTGCTGCCTTGCTGGCCCATCACCGCCAGGGTGTCCCGTTCCACCGCATCCAGCTGGATGGCGATGCGCCGGCTGTAGGACAGGCCGTCTTCGGTCAGCCGGACTCCGCGCCGGGTCCGGCGGAACAGCTCGATGCCGAGGAACGCCTCGAGTCCGGCGATCTGCCGGCAGATCGCGCTCTGGGTCAGCGCCAGTTCCTCGGCGGCCTTGGTGAAGCTCTGATGGCGGGCCGCCGACTCGAAGGCGACCAGCATGGCGGTACTGGGAATCTTGCGACGCATGTGCAGCATCCTCACTTTGAATCGCTCCATGGAGGCAATGACAGTATTACGGTGTGATAAATCCGCACAGTGGCTTGCGAAAACGTCGTTTGCCGGGCCGGTCGCCGGAACCTAGGATCAACTCATCGGACCTTCACACAACAATACGACGAGGATGGTTCCATGGCCGGCAATGTCAGCTTCAACTGGGAAGACCCGCTGCTGCTCGACCAGCAGCTCGGCGAAGAGGAACGCATGGTGCAGAGCAGCGCCCGCCAGTTCGCCGCCGAACGGCTGGCGCCGCGGGTGCTGGAAGCCTTCCGTCATGAACGCACCGATCCGGCGATCTTCCGCGAGATGGGCGAGGCCGGCCTGCTCGGCGCGACCATCCCGACCGAGTACGGCGGCAGCGGCCTGAACTACGTGGGCTACGGGCTGATCGCCCGCGAGGTCGAGCGCATCGACTCCGGCTACCGCTCGATGCTCAGCGTGCAGTCCTCCCTGGTGATGCTGCCGATCTTCGAGTTCGGCAGCGAGGCGCAGAGGCAGAAGTACCTGCCGAAGCTGGCCAGCGGCGAGTGGATCGGCTGCTTCGGCCTGACCGAGCCGAACCACGGCTCCGACCCGGGCTCGATGGCCACCCGGGCGAAGAAGGTCGACGGCGGCTACCGCCTCACCGGCAGCAAGATGTGGATCACCAACAGCCCGATCGCCGACGTCTTCGTGGTCTGGGCCAAGGACGACGAAGGCCGGATCCGCGGCTTCGTGCTGGAGAAGGGCTGGGCCGGGCTGTCCGCCCCGGCGATCCACGGCAAGGTCGGCCTGCGCGCCTCGATTACCGGCGAGATCGTGCTGGACGAGGTGTTCGTGCCGGAGGAGAACGCCTTTCCCGAGGTCCGCGGCCTCAAGGGCCCGTTCACCTGCCTGAACTCGGCGCGCTACGGCATCGCCTGGGGCGCGCTGGGCGCCGCCGAGGCCTGCTGGCACACCGCGCGGCAGTACGTGCTGGACCGCCAGCAGTTCGGCCGGCCGCTGGCCGCCAACCAGCTGATCCAGAAGAAGCTGGCCGACATGCAGACCGAGATCTGCCTGGCCCTGCAGGGCTGCCTGCGGCTGGGGCGGATGAAGGACGAGGGCACCGCCGCGGTGGAGATCACCTCGATCATGAAGCGCAACAGCTGCGGCAAGGCCCTGGACATCGCCCGCCTGGCCCGCGACATGCTGGGCGGCAACGGCATCAGCGACGAGTTCGGCGTGGCCCGGCATCTGGTCAACCTGGAGGTGGTCAACACCTACGAGGGCACCCACGACATCCATGCGCTGATCCTCGGCCGCGCCCAGACCGGCATCCAGGCGTTCTTCTAAGCCGGGTCGGGCCGTAGGGTGGAAAACCGCGCCAGCGTTTTCCACCTTGTCCTCGCCCGGTGGAAAAGACCTGCGGTCGTTTTCCATCCCACGAACATCGTTCCAAGGAGAACCGCGATGTCCGGTGCCCTGTCGCATATCCGCGTGCTCGACCTGTCCCGCGTGCTGGCCGGCCCCTGGGCCGGGCAACTGCTCGCCGACCTCGGCGCCGAGGTGCTCAAGGTCGAGCGCCCCGGCACGGGCGACGACACCCGGCACTGGGGGCCGCCGTTCCTGCGCGACGCCCAGGGCGGGAACACCTCGGAGGCGGCCTATTTCCTCTGCGCCAACCGCAACAAGCGCTCGCTGACCGTCGATTTCACCCAGGCCGAGGGCCAGCGCATCGTCCGCGAGCTGGCGGCGCAGTCGGACATCCTGCTGGAGAACTTCAAGGTCGGCGGTCTGGCCGCCTACGGTCTGGACTACGCCAGCCTGCGCGAGATCAATCCGCGGCTGATCTACTGCTCGATCACCGGTTTCGGCCAGGACGGCCCCTACGCCCAGCGGCCCGGCTACGACTTCATGATCCAGGGCCTCGGCGGGCTGATGAGCCTGACCGGGCGCGCCGCCGGCGAGGAGGGCGCCGGCCCGCTCAAGGTCGGGGTGGCGCTGACCGACATCCTCACCGGGCTGTACGCCGCCACCGCCGTGCTGGGCGCTCTGGCGCACCGCAGCCGGACCGGCTGCGGCCAGTACATCGACCTGGCGCTGCTCGACGTGCAGGTCGCCAGCCTGGCCAACCAGGCGCAGAACTACCTGGTCAGCGGCGTGGTGCCGCGCCGCCTCGGCAACGCCCATCCGAACATAGTGCCGTACCAGGATTTCCCCGGCGCCGACGGCGACTTCCTGCTCGCGGTCGGCAACGACGGCCAGTTCCGCCGCTTCTGCGAGGTGGCCGGCCATCCCGAATGGGCCGACGATCCGCGCTTCGCCAGCAACCGGGCGCGGGTCGCCCATCGTGCGACCCTGATTCCGCTGATCCGCCAGACCACCGTGCAGAGGACCTCCGTCGAGTGGATCGCGGCGCTGGAGCGGGTCGGCGTGCCCTGCGGGCCGATCAACGACCTGGCCCAGGTGTTCGCCGACGCCCAGGTGCTGGCCCGCGGGCTGAAGGTGGAGCTGCCCCATCCGCTGGCCGGCAGCGTGCCCGCGGTCGCCAACCCGATCCGCTTCTCGGCCACCCCGGTGGAGTACCGCCATGCCGCGCCGCTCTTGGGCGAGCACACCGAGGCCGTGCTGCGGGAGCGGCTGGGTTACGATCCGGCGACCATCGCCGGGCTGCGCGAGCGCCAGGTGATCTGAGCGGCGCCGGGGAAAAGCCTCCAGCTCACGGCCAGCCCGTTTCGCCCCGGCGCTCCTGCCGCACCAGATAGGCCTGCTTGTGCCCGCGCGCCTCGTAGTCGCGCATCGTCCGCTCGGCCGCGGCCCGCTCCGGGAAGCGGCGCATCTCCAACTCGTTGCCGTTGTCGTCGATGCGATAGAGGACCCAGACGGACCCGCCGGACTCGGCGAGCCCGCCCGGCGGTTCATTCTCCGTCGTCGGATTCATCGGGCGTGGTCTGGTCGGTGGACTTCTCGGTCGTGCCGCCGGACGGCTGGTCGGTGGTGGTGCCCTGGTCGGTGGATTTCCCGGTGCCGCCGGTAGTACCGGTGGTCCCGGTCGTGCCGGAGGCGCCGCCGCTGCAGGGCTTGCCGGCGCCGCTCAGCGACTTGTCGTAGAACTGCAGGCTGATGCCCAGCTCCTGCGCCCGGTCGCAGCGCTTCTGGTCGAAGCCGCCGTAGTCGATGGCGAACACCGGGCGGCCCTGGCTGGCGAAGGGCTGGAGCATCTCGCACTCGTTCCAGTCGAAGCAGCTCTCGTTGACCGCGAAGTCGTACTCGGTGGACAGATCGCTGACCAGCTCCAGGGCGTTCTTCAGGCCGATCAGCAGGCCGCGCGAATGCGCCTGTCCGGCCAGCCAGCGGTTGTAGGCGACCTGCTGGTCCTTGGTCAGGGGGAAGCCGGTCTGGTTGGAATAGCCGTCGACGTTGTCCGGGTCGACGCCGTCGCAACCCTTCTGCTTGGCCAGGTCGAGGCGGGCGGTCATCACCGGCTTGAGCTGGTCGCTGGCGACGTTCAGCCAGCGCTCGCCCGGCCAGTCGGCGAGGTTGTTGCCGCGCACGCCCTCGGGGATCTTCTGCGCGTCCGGGCGCCAGTCCTCGTAGGTGCCGGCGCTGAAGTAGCAGATCACCACGTGACCCTTGGACTTGAAGTCGGCGATGGTCGCCTGGGGCGTGTCGAACAGGTCGATGTCGTAGAGCTGGCGGTCGACGTTCTGTGGCGTTCCTTGCAACTGCACGTGCCAGGTGATGTCCGGCTGCAGGCTGACCTGCGCCAGGGCGCAGGGCGCGAACAGGGAGAGCAGCGACAGCTTGAACGCTTTCATGGAAGTAGCCTCCAGGTTGTGGCCTTCGTGGCGACCCGGCTCGCGCCCGGTCTGGCTATACAGGCTAGATGCCGCCAGGTGGTTGCGCCTTTCCGCCGGGTTCTTTTCATCGCCGTCCTCGTCGCGCAAGGCGCGGTCCGACGACATCTGCCTTTACCTGGAGCTGCCGCTGGCCGGGATCGCGTCGGCCTGGCCCGGCGCGCACCGCTCCCAGCAGGGCGGTTTCGACCTCGCGCTTCCGGGGCTCAGAACCGCTCGCGCTCGCCCAGATAGCGCCAGTGCCCGACCGGCAGCTTGGCCATGGCCAGACGGCCGATGCGGATGCGCTTGAGGCCGAGCACCTGGAGCCCGACGCTGCGACACATGTGCTCGATCTGCCCGTCCTGCGGCGCCTTGATGGCGAAGCGCAGGTGGTGCTCGCTCTGCCAGCTGACCTTGCACGGCGGCACCGGCCGGCCCCGGTAGTCGAGGCCGTGGTTGAGCATCTGCAGGCCGCCATCCACCGGGCGGCCGCGCACCTCGACGATGAACTCCTGTTCCAGCCGGTCCCCTTCGTCGTCCAGCTTGCGCACCACGCCGTAGTTCTGGCTGAACACCAGCAGGCCGCTGGCGTCAGGCTCCAGCGGCAGCAGCGGGGTGAGGCGGATGAAGTGGCGGCGCAGCGGGCGCTGCGGGCTGTGGTCGTTCTCCGCCCGGTTCTCGCGGGCGAGCAGCCGCTGCGCCTGCTGCAGGTCGCAGCCGGCCGGCTTGTGCAGCAGCAGGGTCACCGGGGGAACCGGCGCGGCCACGGCGTCGGGCAGCAGCAGCACCTCCTCGTCGCTGACCTTGTACTGCGGCTCCTCGACCACCCGGCCGTCGACGCTGACCCAGCCGCCCTCGATGTATAGCTCCGCCTCGCGACGCGAACAGTGGATCAGCTCGATCAGGCGTTTGGACAGGCGGACGGGTTCGGACATGGCGGCGACCTTGAAAAGGGAGCGGCATTGTAGCGGTGCGGGCTATCGTCTGTAGAGCGCCGGGCAGGCGCACGCTACCGGAATTGACCAGAAAGGAGGCCATCATGCGCCCTCGACCGCTGCTTTTCCTGCTCTGCGCCGCACTGCTGCCGGGGAAGGCGGCGCAGGCGGAGGACTATCCCAGCGAAAAGGGCCGGCTGCAGGTGCAGACGGTCGTCGCCGGCCTGGAGCATCCCTGGGCACTGGCCTTCCTGCCGGGCGGCCGGGAGATGCTGATCACCGAGCGGCCCGGCCGCCTGCGCCTGCTCGACGCCGGCGGCACCCTCTCCGCGCCCATCGAAGGAGTGCCCCAGGTGTTCGCCGAAGGGCAGGGCGGGCTGCTCGACGTGGCGCTGTCGCCGGACTTCGCCCGGGACCGGCTGGTCTACCTGTCCTACGCCGAGGCGGGGACGAACGGCAAGGCCGGCACCACCGTGGGCCGTGGCCGGCTCTCCGACGACGGGCACCGGCTGGAGAACTTCCAGGTGATCTTCCGCCAGGAGCCGAAGCTCTCCACCGGCAACCACTTCGGCTCGCGGCTGGTGTTCGACCGCGACGGCCACCTGTTCGTCGCCCTCGGCGAGAACTACGAACGGATGGCCGCCCAGGACCTGGGCAAGCTGCAGGGCAAGGTGGTGCGCCTCTATCCCGACGGCCGCGTGCCGCCGGATAACCCCTTCGTCGGCCGCCCGGGGGTGCGGCCGGAGATCTGGTCCTACGGCCACCGCAACCAGCAGGGCGCGGCGCTCAACCCCTGGACCGGCCGGCTCTGGACCCACGAGCACGGCCCGCGCGGCGGCGACGAGATCAACATTCCCGAGCCCGGCAAGAACTACGGCTGGCCGCTGGCGACCAACGGCATCGACTACAGCTTCCTGCCGATCCCCGAGGCCCGTGGCAAGGTGGCGAAGGGCACCGAGCCGCCCCATTACGTCTGGGAGAAATCGCCGGCGATCAGCGGCATGGCCTTCTACGACGCCGAGCGCTTCCCCGCCTGGCAGCACGACCTGTTCATCGGCGCCCTGGCCGATCAGTCGCTGATCCGCCTGGAACTGGACGGCGACCGCATCGCCCACGAGGAGCGCCTGCTCAAGCCGCTCGGCGCGCGCATCCGTGACGTGCGCCAGGGTCCGGACGGCTACCTCTACGTACTGACCGACGAGCCGAACGGCCGGCTGCTGCGCCTTGGCCTCGCGCCCTGAGCGGCAGCCCTTTCTAGGCCTGCGGCGGCGCGGACCTTAGGAACAGATTCATCTGCGATGGGCAGTTGCGGCAAATGCCGGCTACGGCAGAAGCATCGCGAACGAATTGGCTCCTACCAGAGCGGTATCCGGGAGCGCGCCTTCCGGCATGAAATCGCCCTGCCGGGCCGTCCTGCGGGTAGAATGCCGCCCCCGGCAAGCGAGGTAGGCAAAAAATGGCTCTGATTGGGCGGTTCAATTCTCTGCAGGTGGTCAAGCACACCGATTTCGGCCTCTACCTCGACGGCGGGGCGGACGGCGAGATCCTCCTGCCCAGGCGCTACGTGCCCAAGGACGAGCCGAGCGAGGTGGGCGACTGGCTCAACGTCTTCCTCTACCTGGACAGCGACGACCGGCCCATCGCCACCACCCTCAAGCCCAAGGCCCAGGTCGGCCAGTTCGCCAGCCTGAAGGTGGTGCAGATCAACCGCATCGGCCTGTTCCTCGACTGGGGCCTGCCCAAGGACCTCCTGCTGCCGCACTCGGAGGAGAAACGCCCGCTGCAGGTCGGCGACTACTGCGTGGTCTACCTCTACCTGGACGAGCGCACCCGGCGCATCACCGCCACCGCCCGGCTCGACCGCTACCTGGACCGCACCCCGGCCCGCTACCAGGCCGGCCAGGCGGTCGACCTGCTGGTGGTGGAGCCGACGCCGCTGGGCTTCAAGGCGATTATCGACGGCCAGCACTGGGGCCTGATCCACAAGAACGAGGCCTTCAAGTTCCTCCGCGGCGGCATGCGCGAGCAGGGCTACATCAAGGAAATGCGTGCCGACGGCAGAATCAGCCTGAGCCTGCAGCCCGTCGGGCAGGAGGCCCGCGACACCCTGAGCGAGCAGATCCTCGCCCGGCTGCGCGAGCAGGACGGCGTGCTGGCGGTCAGCGACAAGAGCCCGCCGGAGCAGATCAGCCGGCTGTTCGGCGTCAGCAAGGGCAACTTCAAGAAGGCCATCGGCGGCCTCTACAAGCAGGGCCTGATCGAGATCCACGACGACCGCATCCAGCTGCGCTGACGGACCCTGCCGGGCTCCCTGCCTGCGGCTAGACTCAGTGCAGGGAAGCCAACGCACAGGTGTAAGCGCGCGTCGGATTTGGCACTTCCTTGCAGATGATTTGGCATCTGCAATATTGCGCTAGATTTGGCACTCGGCGCCAATCAGCGGCTTCCACGACAACCTAAAACAATCCCCCCATCACCTCCGGCTGCCAGTTCATGATTACCAGCTCTGCGCTGGTAGCCGAGCCTCCCCGGCGTTGATTCGCCACGCTGTACTTGATGCTCAGTTGCTCCATGTGGAAGCCCTCGAACACCTGTCGGATGTCAGGGTGGTCGTTGATGCTGACCATTGCCTTGCCCTTGCAGGTACGCATGAAGGCGGCTATTCGCTGGTATTCCTGGAAGCGGAAGTCGACGCCGTAGCCCTCGGTCTGCCAGTACGGTGGGTCCATGTAGAAGAACGTATGGGGACGGTCGTAGCGGTCAACGCAGTCGGACCAGGCCAGATTCTCGATGTAGGTGCCTGCCAGACGCAGGTAGGCGGCGGACAGGTTCTCCTCGATCCTGCAGAGGTTGATGGCAGGGCCGGTGGTGGCAGTGCCGAAGGTCTGGCTGTCGACGCGGCCGCCGAAAGCGTGCTGCTGGAGGTAGAAGAAGCGCGCCGCCCGCTGGATGTCGGTGAGCGTTTCCGGGCGGGTGTCCTGTAGCCATCTGAAGACCTGGCGGCTGCTCAAGGCCCATTTGAACTGGCGGACGAACTCCTCCAGGTGGTTCTGTACCACCCGGTAAAGGTTAACCAACTCGCCATTGATGTCGTTGAGCACTTCGGTCTTGGCCGGCATGGGGCGCAGGAAGAAGAGGGCGGCGCCCCCTGCGAATACCTCGACGTAGCACTCGTGCGGCGGGAAAAGCGGAATCAGGCGGTCGGCAAGGCGCCGTTTGCCGCCCAGCCAGGGAATGATGGGGGAGCTACTGTGCATGGCATGGCCTTTAATGCAGGAATACAAATACTGTATATATGGACAGTATTTCTGCGACATTGACCCACTTCAGTAGCTAGGAGCGGCCATGGACGAGTATGTGACTCTCTGTACCCATCAGTTAACCCCCGAGCATTGTGTGAAAGCCCGGGAGCACTTGAGGTGGCCGCGGGAGACCCTGGCCCAAGAATCGGGAGTATCAGTCGAGGCCATTGCTCGTTTCGAAGACGAACAGGCCAACCTGAGAGAGGTCACGCTTCAGGCTTTGGCCTGGGCTATGGAGGCACAGGGGCTCATCTTCATTCAGGGACATCCGCTTCTGGTAGGCATGGATGTGCGAGGAGCGACCCCTGACCCCCGCCTGCGCGATGACTACGAGATGATCGAGTAAGCGCCTCATACTACCGCGCCGAGTACCTGCACCAGCCACACGGGCGACTGTGGCCGATTATCCACTGTCGGAAACGCTGTCGAGGCCGGCCAATCGCGCAGTGCCTGCCGATAGGTATACAGATCAGTGCGCTCGGTATCGGTCAGTGGGTAGTCGGGCATGGCCAGGTAATCGGTCACCGCGATTTGTCGATCCCTCCAGATTCTCTCGTTGCTCGCCAGTTGCTCAGCGGTTGGAGTTGGATTGAGATGAGCGCTGACTTCATCCGCCGTCATTTCCACCAAGTCCGACGCGCCGTATTTGTCACGCTCATCGGTGGTTTCGTAGGCGAAAACCTCGCCAGTGGTTTTATTTTTGAAATAAATCATTAGCGAAGCTCCAGCCAGAATTGCGGGGCAAAGTTTGTTCTATATGTGGAGCCAGGGGGTACAATTGCGCTAACGCAAGATCCTACATTCGATTCTCCATTTATGGCGCCAACAAGCAATTCGTCAACAAATAAGGAATTTGCGTCTCCCCCCGTTTTAAATACGTTTACCATAATTGGTCTTCCCAATGAGTTGGTGTACGTAGTATTGGCTACACGGCTAGCCGTCACATCCTGCCATGTCTGGTTGTAGCCGAACCCGTTCAGCGTGGTTTGAGCTGATGCTGCATCAGCAGCATCGAGCAGGGTTTTGATGAACGAGGAGACGTTGTTGGTACTAAATGCCTCTGCCCAAGCGCCCCAGCCGGCCATCGCCGGGCCATCATAAGATCGCCAGAACAATCGAGGAGTGCTGCTCCATTGCTGAGCGATTTGAAGGGCATAATTGCCAAACCGAACGTTAACAATCTTGAACGCCATGCCAGAAACAGGGGATGACGACCAGGTTGTAGCAGCTGCAACCCAATAAAGTCCGCTAGGCAGCAGGGAATCCGGGGTTGTGGTTTCAATAGCATCCCCACCCACTCCCCACGCCCCATTTGGCATAAGCTTCCCTGAAGTCGCGTCCGCCAGGCTCGCCATAACGGTGGCCAATGCGGCATTGCCCAACCCCATTGCCGTGCGCTGCCCAGCCGCATCAGTAGCAGCGAGCAGCGTCCGCGCAGCGGCGGTCAGGGTGGCCAGGGATAGCGCACCCGCCCCGGTGAAGTAGGGCAGTCGGTCGGCCGCTCCGGCCAGCCCGGCTAGGGCCGTGAGGTTGACTGCGGCGGCCTGCTTGCCGTCCAAGACTGGCTTCAAAATTACAGGAGTAACAGCCAGGCCGCCTGCAGTGCCAGCAGCCAGTTCCTGAGCCGTAGCCAGCTCGACCACGCCGGCCACATCGGTGGTGGCCGCAGGGGCCAAGCTGTCCGTCACGATGGCATTGATGGCGGCCAGCAACTGGGCACTATCCCCCTCCGTAGGAATCAGGCCGGCGGCCCGGATGACATTGAGTATCTCTTCGGTCACGTCATTCGCCCACTTGGCGGGGTCGAGCGAGGCGGGGATACCGAGCAGTGGGTTGCCATCGGTGAACTGCCCATTGTGCAGACTCACTCCCGGCACTGATTTCGGGTAATCCATGGTTCAGGTAGCTCCGTAGCTGAACAAGACGATGGAGCCAGCCGGCTTGTCGCGGCTGACGATGCATTCGAGGCGGGTGTCGCCCCAGATCCGGTAGGGTTCGCCGAGGGCCGATCGGTCGTAGCGGCGCGGGCTGATCTGCAGTTCGGGCAGGTTGAGCTGCCAGACTTCTTCCCAGTCCTCGCCGCCGTATGGCTCGCCCATACGGGCCCGGCCATGACGGCGGGCCTGGTATTCGGTGATGGTCACGTCGGGATAGCCGAGGGTGGCGGCTAGCGCGATGAAATAGGCGCGGCTCTGGCCGCCTGCGCTGATCAGCTTCGCGACCACCGCCTGAACGCGCTCAGCCACGGTCTGACTACCCTTCAAGCTGCAGGCGTCCGGCAAGCCGAGGACGGCTTCCCAGCGGTCGAGCAGCTCGTAGGTCTGGCGCGGATCGGTTTCCCTGAACAGGTCGTCATTGCGCCGATGGGCACGGGCCAGGCTGTCGCCTAGCGCTAGGAGCAGGCGTTGCAGGTTGCTTTCCGGATCTTGGCTCCAGGCGACTCCCGGGGGCAGCAATTGGCTGAGCTGCAGGCCGTAGGCCTCCGCGGTCATAGCCATGCGATATCTCCGAAGATCGGCATCACACCCGTGCCATAGGCCAGATCAGCCAGAGGGGCGATCAGCTCATGGTCGATCTCCCCGACAGCAATGCTGACGGCTTCGCGGATATGGCTGATCAACAAGGTTGCACCGGGTGCTGCCTCACGACGATGCAGGTCGCGCAGCTCGGCCTCGACCGTGGCACGGATCGCCGAACTGTCCGGCTTGAGGCGGATCTGGTAATGCACCGGATCGCCAACCGGCGGCAGCACGTAGACCGATTTGCGCCCGGCCTGACGACGTGCGCCGATGTAGGCTGCCACGGCATCCAGCACTTCCTGGGAGGGGATCGGCGTGGCCTCGTTGTCGCAGACCACGCGAACGATGACGCTCCCGGCCCCCTGCTCGTACTCTGTCACCCAGGCTCGGGTGACGGAGGGATGGGCGGCCAGAGCCCAGGTTTCGTAGTCGCCCAGGGAGCCACCCTTGGGCGGGTTGCGCAGGCGGTTGAGGACCCGTGCCCGCAGGCCGTCGAGGGTTTCGGCATCAGCGCCGCCCCCAAGTCCGCCGCTGCCTACGCGCAAGGTTGACTGTATGCCGGGTACCGGCGTGAGCAGGGTCAGTCGTGCTCCTTCGCTCAGGTTACCGGCCGCACCGGCATCCTGGGCCTCGATGGCAACGGTGCCAGCGGTGCCGGTCAGGGTCACATCGGGCAGGGTGGTGTACAGCACTCCCTGGGTCGACTGCAGCACCGTGCCGGCCGGCAGAACCGCGCCTGCGGCCCCGCTCAGATCGGCGCTGCCGGAGGCCTTGGTCGGCTCCCGATACCAGAGGCCGAACAATCCGGCCCAACGCTCCACGCCCTCGGCATCGGCTCGCTCGTCCGGCAGGAAGTTGCGCTCTCGGTAGGCGATATGGGCATGCAGGCCATGCACGGCCCCGGCCTGGGCATAGGCGATCACGCCAGCGGCCGTGCGTCGGGTCTGCGCGCCGGTGCCCGGCAGGCGCGTTTCGATGTCTCGGCCAATCTGCTGGCGGCTCTGTTCCAGGCTGTCGAGTTCGAATGCCATCAGAGGGACTCCCAGAGAACGTCGTATTGATAGTTTTCCTGTCTACCGTCAGCCCGGCGGACGGCGACAGCCAGTTGCAGCACGCCACGGCGTGGCACGCTGGACGTGACCTCGACGCGGGCGGCGATGCCATCGGCGACCAGCCAATCCAACGCCTCTTGGGCATACTCCCTGGCTCGGCGCAGGGTTTCGGCCAGTTCCTTCTCCCGGCTGAGCAGCCACAGGCGGGAGCCGATCAGGTCGCCATCGATCTGCGGGTAGGCATCGGCCCACCAGCCGCGGCGATCATCGGAGGCGCCGGGCAGTTGGTCATCGGTACGGGCACGGCGGTCGCTGAACAGGCTGACGAGGATGGCGGTATTCAGGCCGTCGTCGAGCTGCAGGTCGTTGCCATCCAGGGCCAGGTCGCAGCCGTAGCCGTCGTAGATCAGGGCCAGGTCGCTCATTCCGGTACTCCCGTGGTGCCGCCGCTATCGCCCGGGTGTCGGTGTTCGATCTGGCTGATGTTGCCGGCGATCTGGTCGCCTTCGGACTCGATGCGGCCGGTCTGGGTGATGACGGGGGTATCGAAGTGCACGGCGGTGGCGGCTTTGACGTTAAGGGTGTCGGTCTCGATATCGATGACCTTGCCGCGCTTGAGGTGGATCTTGTCCTGTTCATCCGTGTAGATGGCCACCTCGCCATCTTCGAGACCGGTCAGGCGGTAACGGCGATCGGCGCAGGCGATCACCACGCTGTGAGCGCGGTGGCCACCCACGGCGAGCACCAGGGCCTCGGCCCCGATATGCGGCTTGAAGGTGAAACCGTAGGGCTGCCAGTGCTCGACGCCGTCCAGCGCCTCGTCGGCCAGCAGGCCGAGCTGCAGCGTCTGCATCTTGGCGGCATCGTTGACCAAGGTGATCACGGCACGGGCCACCAGGTGCGCCAGACGGCGTCGGATCGGGCCGAGCACGCGGTTAGTAGAAACTTGCATCGGCAGCCTCCGGTTCGGGTTGCTTGACCAGATCGAACGCCTCGCGCGGCATTACTGTCAGCTCGGTGCGCTCTCCCTGGTCGTCGAGGATGTAGGTCAGGTCGGTTATCAGGCGCTCGGCGCCATCGAGGAACTGGTAGGTGTCGAACACCGGCACGAGCATGTTCGGCCGCCACAGGGCGCCGGAGCGCTGGCGATGGCCTTGCACGGTGTAGGTGATGCTCTGCGAGCGGCCCCAGCGCACATTGCGTTCCCAGGTCACCCGTTCGCGTGCCGACGCGGCATCCAGTGGGCCGTCGGCGATCAGGGTCAGCGGCCGGTGGCGTTTGATGCGCGCATCGGAGGCCTTGGCCTGCACCGCGGCAGCCGTCTCGCCGAACAGGTAGTCGTCGCCCGGCTGCTGGCCCTTGAGGATGTAGCTGCTGAACACGTCGCGCAGGTCGAAGTAGCCGGCGCCGACGAGGATGTTCTGTCCCAGGACCAGGCTGTCGGTCGCGCGCTCGTGGCCGGCGCGGGTGATGATCAGGTGGCCGCGGCCGTCGGTGACCAGCAGTACGCCGCGGATGTGCGCGGCCTGGTCGAGCATCTCGAAGACCGTCTCGCCGTCGTTGGGCTTGAGGCTGCGGAAGGGGGCGTTGGCGCCGACTTGGTCGATGACCCTTATGCCAAAGGGCGCGCACAATTCGCGTGCCACCTCGGCCAGGCCGCGGCCGATCCACTGGGTGGCAGGGGCCGAGCAGTCGACTAGGTCGGCGGTGGCATCGCGGCCGCCGACGGTAATGCTGTGGTCTTCGGCGCTGTAGAGCGGCGCCATGTTGTCGATGTAGCCGGTGATCAGCAGCTCGCCGTCATAGTGCAGGGTGCAAGGCGCGCCGACGCGCAGGGCCCGGCGGCAGGCCTGGCCGGCCCAGCGCTCGGTCAGGCGCAGATCGAAGCGACCAGTGAGCTGCTGCATGCCCAGATTGATGCGATAGCTCTGCCAGCCGCCCCAGTCGTCGCCATCCACCGTGAGGCGTACTTCAGGCATTTTTCAGCACCTCCAGCTCGATGCCGCCCGGGACGAAGCCGGGGTGGGCGATCCGGTTGCGGGTAACGATCTGCTCGGCTTGACGTGCGTCGCCGTACAGTCGATGGGCCAGCAGCAGGGCTGGTTGGGTTTTGGTCGGCGTAACGTGGGCGAGCGGGACCAGGCTGGCGGCGGTGCGGTTCATCTCGGCGATCAGTTCGGTGCTGAGCCTGGCCAGCGGACGGTACCGCTCAGGGGCGGCGGTCAGCTGTTGGCGGTCCAGCTCCTCGAGGAGCTGGTCGCGGATCTCGACCGCCTGGTCGCGGTTGTCGAATGCCACGCCATTCACCCGATGCGGGGTTGCGCCAGTGGCTACTGCCAAGCTTGCCGCACCGGTGGCCAGCCATTGGCCGCCCGAGATGGCTACCGTCGAGGGGATCTGGCCGGCAGTGGTTGCCGCCGTGCTGGTTGATGCCAGGCTGGAAGCCGGGCTGCTGGCCGGCTTGCTGACGGCGAGGCGTACCGCCTCGGCGACTGCCGCGCGCTCTATCAGGGTGTAGACCGCGGCCTGATTCGTTGCCATTTGCGCGCGGGCGGGCGTCTGATAACCAGCCCGGGACGAGTGGCTGACGCTCTTCGCTCGGCTACCAAGGCCGAATAGCGACATCTGCGCCCTGAGCGCCTGCAGGGGGCTGCCGGTCCCGAGGCTGATGCTGCGTACCATACCCAGCAGGGCCCCGCCCAGGTTGCCTGGGGAGAGGATCAACTGCTGAGCGCTACCGGTCAGGCGGCGCATCAAGGTGCCAAAACTGCCGGCGCCCTGCAGCAGTCCGCCACCGCTCATGATCTTGCCGGCGGCATTCTGGGCGAAGCCGATGGCATCGCCGGCCAGCCCCTCGGCATAGCCGACCGCATCGGTCACGGCCGACATCGCCTCGCCGAGCATGCCCTGTGCCTCTTCGGCCACCGAACTGACCCAGCCGACGACGGCGAACTTGTCCAGAAACTCGCTCAGGGCATCTTCTTCCAGGGCATCGGCGGCCTCGTTTCCGGCAAAGCCCTGGACTACCACGCTGTCTGGCCGAGGCGTCTCTCCTGATTCGACGAAGGTCACGCTGACCCGTGCCATCCCGCCCTGTTCGGTGCTTTCCTCGCAGCTGTAGTCGCCGAGCACGGCTACCCGCAGCTCGCCGCGGAACGGATGCATCAGGGTGCCGGGGCCGCTGGTTTCCAGCGCCTCGATCAGTCGGTCGCGCTGGTCCATGTAGTCCGACCCGATCAGCGTCATGGTCAGGCTGAACTGGCGTGCGCGGCGCCCCATGTCCTCGGTATCCGGCGTATCGCGCAGGGGGAACTCGTTGAGCACCGTCCGGCGGCCGCCGGTGGAGCTGCTGTTCTTGAGGTGGAAGGGCACGCCGCGGAACGCGCCCGGGCGATATTCGTCGCGCCAGGCCATCAGCTTCCCGCTCCCGTCTTGCCGGTGTAGGCCGAGAGGTCGATGCCGCCCTGAGCCTGCAACAGGCTGACCCGCGGGCGGCCCTCGCTGTTGATCTGCACCTCGATGCGCCCGCTGACCTCGGCCGGCTGCGGCCTGGCACTGCCGATCGCCTGCTTGATCTGCTCGCCGAGGCCCTGGGTAGCCGACTGCAGCGCATTGCCGGGGATGACGGCGCCGTCGACCAGCGGGCCGGTGGCGGCCTTGGCTTGCTGCACAACGGACTGCACGGTGCTGACTTTTCCCGCCAGTGGACGGCTCTCGGCCGCAGCCTTGCTCGCTGCGATCGCAGCCTGCGCATCGGCGCTGAACGGGGCCAGTACATGGGCCACTCCGGCACCAATGCGATCGGCCAGGCGCGCGCCGAACTCGGTCCCGAGTGGTCCCTGGTCGGTCAGCAGGTAGTCGCTGATCAGTGTCCCGACGCCATAACCTGCCGCACCGGCAGCCGTCACGGCAGCCCCGGCAGTGGCCACGGCGCCGGCGCCCATGGACGGCAGGGTGGACAGCGGTGCGCCGCCGAGCAGCGCCAGGGTGGTCTTGAGCTTGCTGAAGGTCTTGGGACCAAGCGCCTCGCCGGCGACATCGGCCACCTTGCCGACAGTGCCAACTGTCCCGCCAAGCTCGCCCGGCATGTTGACCACGAACACCGGGGTGACGCCGGCCGCTTCTTCCAGGGCCTTGCCGGTGGCCACCCCTGCGGCGGTGCCGCCGAGCTTGCCGGCGACTCCCTGGATGGCCTTGCCGCCGTAGCGGGCGGCGCCGAACAGGCCAAGGGCGCCCAGGGCGGCACCGCCCATGATCTCCTTGCCGTCCAGACCGAGGCCGCCGTTGCTCTTGCTGTCCATGCCCCACTGGATGGCGCCGGAGATGGCCTCGTTAATCGGCTTGGCGAAGTCGTCCGCGGCCTGGCGCAGGGCGCCCTTGAGACGTCCGGTCTGGTCCACGGCGTTGCCGATGGCATCCGGCAGGTCGCGGGCGATGCTGCCGCTCGCCGTGCTGACATCGCCGAACACCTTGTCCAGCTTGGTCAGCGAGTCGCCGTCGAGCAGGGTCTTGAGGCCGCGCTGAGTATCCAGATCGGCCTTGCCGAAAGCGCTGGAGATGAATTTGAAGCGCTTGGCATCGGTGTCCAGCTTGTCGTATCGGGTCTTGATGTCCTTGATGACGTCGAGCGCATCGCGCCGCGAGCCCTTCGCATCGAAGAAGCGCACCCCGGTGGCCTTCTGCGCATCCTTCATGTAGTTGGCATTGGTGAACACGCGCAGGGTGCTGTCGGTCAGGGTCGCCAGGCGCTCGGCGTTGGGCTCCACCTTGGACAGCGTTTCGACCAGGGCCAGGGTCTGGTCCAGGCTGAGGTTGGAGGCTTTGGCATTGCTGCCGACCCGGGCGAAGATATCCGGCAGGTTCTCCAGCTCGGCGTTGCCGGCGCGGCCGGCCACCACCATCTTGTCCAGCAGCAGGCGGGCCTGATCGGTCTTGCTCAGGTCGATATGGAACTGTTCCGCCGCTACACCCATGGCCTTGGCCAGGGCATCGGCGTTGGTCTTGGAGACGGCCAGGGTTTCCGCCATCGGGCGCACGGTGGCGGTGGCTTCGCCCAGGCTCAGGCCGCTCGCCACCAGGGCATCGACGCCGCCCTTGAGTTCGTCCACGCCCTGGCCGGTGGCGATCTGAGCCTCCAGCAGGCTCTTGCGCAGCACATCCGCCTGTTCCGCCGTGGCTCCCGCCGTCAGCTGCAGCTGTTTGAGATCCTTGTCCAGCCGGGCCGATTGCATGCCGGCGGCCGCCGCCGAGG
>NZ_JBHRSJ010000035.1:84491-171292 GCF_042643485.1 Azotobacter bryophylli
CGCAGGCCGCCTGCGCCCTTGTCCAGCCCGCCCAGGAGGCGGCTGACATCGGCACTGATGCGCATGGCCAGGTTGAGGTCGCGATTACTCATGCTTGCGGGTCAGGTTGCTCAGGTAGTGGGCGAACTCGCGGGGCGGCAGCGCGAGGATCTCCTCGCGCGACCAGTGGTGTCTCAGGGCTATCAGCTGGATGGCGTCCCAGTGCTGTCGATAACGCTCGGCTCGTCGTTTCCCAAGTTGTCCAGCTTCAGCTGGGCCTGGCGCAGGGCGACGAAGTCACCACGCTTCTTGACCATGCCCACCACGAAGGGCCCCTTGTATTCCTGGCCGTCGGCGCTGGTGACCTTGACCAGCTGGCGCACGGCGAGCTGGGCGCTGTAGTGGATGCCGTTGGTCGCGCCACCGGCGTCGACCTCCGCCTCGATCATGTCGGCGAGGAAGGCCTCTCGCATCTCGAAGCCGGTGTAGAGGGTGCCGGTGATGACCAGGCCGTGGGGCAGGGTGCCGGTGATGGTTTGTGCTTGCATGGGGGGCTCCTTACATTTGCTCGGCCGGCTGGCCGCTGAATTTCAGTTGAACTTCGCGGCCGACGCTGACGGCATCTACCGTGAATGCTTCGCGGATGACCCAGGAGAGGCCGGTATCCGACTCGAACACCACATTGGCGTCGGCCAGGTCGCGCAGCTCCTGCACGGCCAGATCCGAGGTCAGCGGTACGGTGCAGCTCAGCTCCGGAGCCGCTGTGGTCTCGTAGTAACCCACGGTGCCGTCGTCCAGAGGCTCCGGGGTGCGCGCGGTGCCGCCCAGGTTGAGGGTGGCGCCTTCCTTGCTCTTCAGGCGTTTGCCGTTGTAGGTGAGGGTGGCGCGGCCGTGGTGCTTCATGGGGCCTCCTTACAGTCGGTACTGAACGGCCGCGGCGAAGATGTCGAACTGGTTGACCAGGTTCGGCGTCAGCACGGCGTTCATGCGGTTGGGGTTCTGGGTGGAGCGCTTGATGATCAGGTCGCGCTTGAAGCCTTCGATGTCCTCGATCAGTCCGTCCTGGTCGGCCAGGCGGACGGCTTCGGCGATCAGGGTGGCGCGCACGGTGGTCGGGGTGGCCATGGCCTGGCCGGGAATGGCCTTATCGCCCAGCTTGTGGCGCGGGTACTCGCGGGCCACCGCGGCATTGAAGCGGTAGCGGATCAGGTCGGCCGTCCACTTGGTTTCCAGACGCAGCAGGGCGATGTCGGGCAGGCCGAAGCTGTTGGTCTGGTAGTTGGTGATGATGGTCTCGATCAGCACCGTGCCGCCCTGGTCGACGGTGAAGGTGCTGATGCCGTCGAACAGCAGCAGATTGCGCTCGGCCCGGGTGAAGCGATTCTTTTCCGGCGGCGGCAACACGCCGGGCAGGGCCAGAGAGCGGAACGGCCGGGCGGGATCGTTGGCGCCCGAGGACTCGGCCACGGTGGCCCAGACGGCAGCCGCCACCCAGGGTGCGGTGGGCATGTCGTAGAGGCCGAGGGTGCTGACGTGGGGCGAATTGCGCGCACTGCCCCAGGTGCTCAGCGTGGCATGGTTGCCGACCTTGGCGTTGAAGACGTGGCCGGTGAGCACCTCCATGGGGCCGAAGCGATCGACCATTTCCGTTTCCAACGCAGTCAGGTTGGGGCCGTCCAGGTAGGGGCAGACGATGCTGTAG
The DNA here is from genome assembly GCF_042643485.1 of Azotobacter bryophylli. Taxonomy (NCBI): domain Bacteria; kingdom Pseudomonadati; phylum Pseudomonadota; class Gammaproteobacteria; order Pseudomonadales; family Pseudomonadaceae; genus Azotobacter; species Azotobacter bryophylli. The sequence continues at coordinate 86,173 of NZ_JBHRSJ010000035.1, forward strand.
TACTGCTGGCCGGCGATGGCATCGAGCACCGCTGCCACCTCCGGGTTGGCGGTACCGCCGACCATAGCGGCGATGGCTACGGTCAGCCCGGCCGGGGTCTGCTCGCCGTAGTAGTTGAGGCGCAGATCCAGATCGTTGCCGGTCTCGCCCTTCCAGCGGCTGGTGAGCGTGACCACGCCCAGAGCAGCGCTGGCGGTCACCGGCAGGTCGACATCGGCGTTGATGGTGTCGGCCAGGCGGGTGGCCAGGGTTTCCGGGGTTTCGGCGGCGATGACGGCGATGCGCACCAGGGCGCCGCCGATGTACAACGCCAGGGTGCCGTTGGCCAGCGGCGTGCCGCCGAAGGTGAGGCTGCCGGTCGCGCTGGCTCCGGCGGCATCGTCGTCCAGGGCGATCGCCCAGATATCCACGTATTCGTCGGCCTTGCGGGCGGCACCGGCCATGGCGTGGAGCATGCTGCCCTGGCCGAAGGCCTGGGCAGCCTGGTCGCCGGCCTGGCTGCCCAGGCGTACCGGAGTCAGGGCCGCGACGGTGCCGGCGGCCAGGCGCTGGCCGACCAGCAACAGGCGACGCTCCATGACGGCGCCACCACTGACCGCCTTGCTCGGGTCGATCTCGATGTAGATGCCGGGTACACGGATGTTGTCCGGGATCTCGTTGAAGCTGACGTTCTCGGCCATGCTCTATTACTCCTTGCTGACCGCCGGCTTGGCGGCTTTCGGCGGGGCGCCGAGTTTCACGGACGCATCGGCCAGACGACGGCGCCAGTAACCGTCGAGCACCACCGGCCGGCCTTCCGGCTTGAGGTGGCCGCCCTGTGGGTCGCGCACTTTCAGGCCCTCGGCGGGCACCAGGTAAACGGATTGGCTCATGTCCCCTCCTGCGGGTTGATGTGCGAGTGCAGATCGGGTGCCGGCTCGGCATGGTCCTCGTCGGCCCAGCGCCGGTGATCGGCATCGCTGGCGAGGGGGACCAGGTCGTAGTCGGCGTGGAATTCCAGGAAGTCGCCCAGCGCCATCGCATCCTTCTGCGGCGGGTCAACGTCAGCCTGGATCAGCAGCAGGGCGGCTTGCAGCCCCTGATCGCGCAGGTCGATGTCCTGGAGGAACTGGTAGCGGGTGACCTGCCAACTGGCATCCTGGGTCTCGCCGCCGTGCAGCTCGGCGATGCCGGCATCGAGCATCTCGTAGAGGCCGATGGTCTTGCCGTCGCCGCGCCGGGCGGCCTGGTGGCCGCGAGCGTTGCGCGCGACCAGCACCACCACGAACTGCGGGCTGGCGATCGCCTGGCTCAGGGTGCCGTCGCCGGCCACCACGTAAGCCGCCGGCGCGTCCAGGCCCCAGCGCTTGACCAGATCCTCGTCCGGGGTGTCCGGCAGGCTATCGACCACCCGCAGGCGCGAGCCCAGGGGGCTGGCCTTGAGCAGCTCGATCAGTTGGGTTTCCAGATCGCCGAGCATCAGGCACCTCCCGGCGCCGAGCGGCGGATCAGATTGCTCAGGTGGTCGCTGACCAGGTCGAGGATGTCCTGGCGGTCGTTATCGGACAGACCGAGGAACGGCCTCGCCGTGATCTGCACCTGGCGCTTGTTCCGCCAGCCGATGCCGGGGATGTTGAAGCGCAGGCCGCCCGATCCCTTGGCACGGACGATGCCGCCGAACTGGTGGATGGCGGCATAGACGCGGTTCGTACCCCAGGCGGCTTCCTGGTCGTCCGCCTGGCTGGCGATCGAGTCGCCCAGGTGTCCGTCCTTGGTCAGTGTCTTGCCGCCGGAGAGTTGTGCCCGCAGGCTCGGCTTCCAGCGCTGGCCATCGGGGCTGGTCTGGGAGCGGAAGCGGGCGCGGGTGCTGTTCTCGCCGAGAAAGGCGATGTCCTGCAGGACCGGCTGCGGATTGGCTCCCAGCTGGCGGATGGCCTTGAACAGACGCTCCACCTGCGGCAGGTTGGAGTCGATGCGAATGCTCACGGCCATCAGATGAACCCTCGGCTGTTGTCTCGGCCGAACACCAGGCCGCCGCTGATCATCTCGGCGCCGGCCGATGGCTGCGCGGTAGCGCCGCCGGACGTCGGGCCGAGCTGCACCTTGCCGGTGGCCACGCTCTCCAGGAACTTGATGCTGTCCTTGTAGAGGGTGGCGATCTGCTCGGTGGCGGCGTCGTCGTAGAGGAAGTAGCGGGCCAGCTGACAGGCGATGCGCTCCAGCACTTCAGGCGCGTTGGTGAGCGGCAGCTGATAGCGGCCGCCCAGGTAGCTGTCGATGGTCTGCCGGGCGTCTTCCAGGGCAGCCGCCACCTTGGCCAGCGCCGCCGTGGCGGCGGCCTGTTCCTCGGCGGTGTAGCCCGTGAGGTCGGCTCCGCTGGCTGCCGCGCTCAGCAACGTGCCGTCGACCATCGGCGGCAGGCTGGCGTCGGCGCGCTGGGCGATCTCCTCGTCGCTGTAGCGGGCGAGCAGTTGGGCGGCGCTGGCGTACATCAGGCGTCAGCCTCCGAGTTGGCGGGATCTTTGGCACCGTCGGCAGCCTGCTCGTCGAACGGCACGTCGTCGAAGGCGCTGGCCGGGAACTCGCAGGGGCGCACGCTGAGCAGCGGCTCCTCGGCGATGGCCTCGATCTGCGCCTCGCTCAGGTCATCGAGCAGCAGGGCGTGGCCGTCGTGGGTGAACTGCAGGCCGGCGCGCCGGAAGGTCGGCGGCAGGCTGCGCACGAAGATCCCGCGGCGCGTCTGGGAAATAGGCGCGCCTTTGGCTGTGGTCTTGGCCATGGTCATCGCTCCTTACGCGCCGGTACCGGTCGAGCCGTAGGCCATCTGCCAGAAGCCGTAGCCCCCCGCAGCACGGGCCTCGGCGCCGAACTTGTACTTCCGGAGGGTGAACACGTCCTCGGCTTCCGGATTGGTCTGCTGGACGAACACCGGGGCTTTGCGCTCCTGGTAGACGAAGGGCTTGACCGGCTTGCTGGTGTCGAGCAGGAACCAGGCGGTGTCCGACTCGATGCGCGCATCCACCACCAGTTCGGCGGTGCCCTTGTAGGGATTGGGGGTGTCGTCGGCCAGCTTGTCGTTGGTCAGCAGCATCCGTGCGGTGTCTTCCAGCGCCGGGCCGACCAGCAGTACGTTGGGCAGGATGTTCAGCGAGCGGCCGTCCTCGTCCTTGAACTTCTTCATGGCGGAGCGCGCCGCACCATAGCCGGCCTGGGCGGCGGCCAGGGTGGCGTTGGAGAGTGGAGCAGTACCCTTGTTGCTGACGGAAACGCCGCCTACCGGGTGGTCGGTGTCGAAGAAGTACTGGCCGTCGTAGCAGGGGGTGGTGAAGCTCTTGTTCACCGCTTCATAGACGATCTCGTCCGGCAGCTGCGCGGCCGAGAATCCGGCCATCTGCGCTTGGGGCTGGTAGATGCCGAGCTGGTCGTCCTCGATGTGGTTGCGGTCGACCTCGACGGTGGCCTCGAAGTCCTCGTTGACCACCGGGTACTTGTAGGCCTCTAGACTCTTGACCTGCTTGGCACCGATCCAGCGGCGCATCTTCGGGAAGTTGGAGAGCCAGGCGTAGTCGTTCTGCCCGGAGGTGCTCGGCACCTTCATGGCGATCTTCTGCCAGGTGGACGGGGCCGCCTGGAAGGCATTGTTGAAGATGGTCTTCAGCGAGACGAAGATCGCCGAGAGGGCTTGCTTGTTCACCAGCATGGGAAGGTCTCCTGGGTTATTCGATCCAGACGCCATCGGCGTCGATACCGACGATGGTTCCGGCCGCGGAACGGGTTCCGGCGCCATCGGTGGCGGCGAGGGTCTGGTCGTCGACGATGTAGGCGGTCTTCATCAGGTGGGCCTGGGCGATGCTGCCGTCGTTGCCCCACTTGAAGGCGTTGCTGCGTCGCACCAGGACGTTGGCGGCACCGTCGGCACCGCCGGTGTTGTCGATGGCTTCCTCTGCGCGGCCGATATAGGTCAGGTCGAGGGCGGTGCTACCGGGGGCGGCGAAGCCGGAGGCATTAGCCACCACGATGGCGCCGGCATGGATCACGGCGCCGGCCGCAGCCAGCACGGCGATGACCTCGGCGTTCTTCAGCGGGGTGTTGCGGTCACGAGTCAGGGCGGGCATGGGGGCTCCTTACGCCTTCAAGGTGGCGATGTAGTCGTCGGGCTTGATGCCCATGGCCTTGCACACCGCCAGGGCCTCGGCGTCCAGCTCCTCGACCTTGCTCGGGGCGTCCGGCTGTTTGCCTCCGGTCTGCTGGCCCTTGAGGGCGGCGATGGCCGGGGTCTTCTCCAGGTAGCCCTTGAGGGCGGCGAGGTTGGACTGGCCGAGTTCGCGGGCCCAGCCTTCCTGGGCGGGCAGCAGGCGGCCGTCGGAGAGGCCGGCCTGCACCAGTTGCTCCACCTCGCCGGCGACCTGATGGGTCTTCAGCGCGGCGATATCCTTCTTCAGGTCCTCGACCACGTCGATCGGTACGTACTGGGCCGGGTCGGGCTTGTGCTCGGCCTTGGCCGCAGCCAGGGCCTGCTTCAGATCCTCGGTCTTGCCGGCATCCGCCTTGAGGGCCGTCAGGGCGGTCTGGATGTCTTCTTCGCTGGCGTCGCTGGACAGGTCCAGCAGGGCGATCAGTTGCTCTTTGTCCACACGGGGTGCTCCTTTTGCAGAGGCCGCGCCCGCGGCGGCCGGGTCGAAACGGGCAGCCGCCAGCGCCGGCAGAGAGGCCATGCCGTCGAGAGCGGGGTAGTTGGTGAGGCCGACGTGGTGCAGATCGAGCACCGCGCCGGTTTGCGGGTCGTAGCTGAAGACGGGGGACAGGTAGCGGTATTCGCCAGCGTCGATCATCGCCCTGGCGCGTTCGGTCCAGCGCACGTCGGTGGCGAACAGGCCGGAGCCTTCGCGCCACTCCAGGGCGTGGAACCAGCCGGCCGCCGGGGCGGGCAGGCCATTCTCGGCGCTGTTGAGGGTCTGGTGCTCGTAGTCGATGACCACGTCAGTGGCGCGGGCCGCGACCTTGGCGATCACCTGCGCGGCGATCTCTGCGTCGATGAGCCAGGCCGACACTTCCTTCGGCCGGCCGTCACGGGCCCGGAAGGCACCGGCCGGGAACAGCTGGATGGCAGAGCCATCCGCCTGGACCTCGAAGGTGCAGGCGGCGAAGGCGGTGGTCTGGGAGAGGGCTTTGGTCTTCATGCCGCCAGTGTCGGCGGCAGTGGGAGGGGGTTACAGGTTGAGGGGGTTCAGTGGGCGTGCTATAGGTCCAACAGCTCGAAGAATATTTCTCCTGTCTGGACGTGGTTCAACTGCAAAGAAACATTCGAGTACATGAGGTCCTTGAGTCCGCCTTCAACCTGAAATGTATATGGTTCTGTCTCATGTACCTCGCATTGACCAAAACCAATCCGAAACTCGCGTTGATAGCTGTATGCCGGAGATTTACAGCGCGCGGACCACAAAACACTATTTTCTTCGTATGTGATCTCTTGTGCCCACATAGGTTTAGGAGAGGCAGCCTTCAACCGCTCCAGAAACGTCCGGGTAGAGGGCGCAGGTATAAACACGAAGTGCTTTCCGAACTCTTGCTTGAGGCGTGTTAGATCTTGTTTGAGTCGTTCCAGGTCTGCCTCTTTCTCCGGGAGTCTCAGCGTAAACCAGCAGCTCAACCAAGAGTCTCCGTCTTGATCCTGCAAAGTAATGGAGTGCAGATCATTGGCTGGAATGAGGTGATCATTGATGGTGAATTCGATGCCTCCTGCTGCATCGCCCCTGTCCTTGCGCCATGACATTACGCAGCTTTCAAACTTGTCGCCTCTGCCTTCCTGCGCTGCCAATCTGTAGACCTCAGGAGTCTGGCAATGCATGAATCCCGAAAGGAGTTTTTCCATGAATTCAGGGTTGTGGAAGAACTTCAGCAGGCCAAGGAACTGGTTTGCTTTCACGCGGGAATTTCCTTAGGCGTAGGCTGCTAGCAATTGAATACGTTAGAGAGGCGTTAGAGTCGCCGTGAAGGCACTTTATCACCGTGCATCTACCATCGCCTTGCCTATGGGGAATAACCTCCCTGAGAGGCGAATTGGGCGCACATCAATTCAGATAGGGGCACGGCGGCGAGGCAGGCAGTGGTTGTGCTAAGCTGCAAGCGGGCGGACGTGACACGGTGAAACTCTCCCTGCCGTACGACGCAGCTTGCTGCGGATGGCTATGTGGGGTTGCCGACCTTGGTCGGAACGGGAGGCCCCACCGTCTGCCTCACTCCTTCCTTATCTTCTTCAGCAAGCGCTGAATTTCTTCCTCGCGCTTCACCTGGTCGCGACTCAGCCGGCGCAGGCTGGTCAAGTAGATCTCCTTGCCTTCGCGCGTCACCTTGAGCACGGTGACGTAGCCATCCTCCTCATCAAGCACATAGACGGTGGTATTGGCTTGATTGCCCGGCACCTCCATTCCCCGGTCAATCGTCGCCTGCACCATCGCGTACTCGTCCTGGACGATCTCCGGGTGATGCTTGCGCTGCTTTGCCAGGCTGTCCTCGGACAGCGCCACCAGCTGGGTTCTGGCGCCCAGGCGTTCGGCCACCTCTTTCGCCAGATAGGCCAGCGGGAACGCCCCCGCCGGCTTGCGGTACCAGTCGCCGAAGGCCGGCCCCTGCACCAGGTTGGCGATGGCGGCACGGGCCAGCGCGGGCGGTACCGCTTCCAGCTTCTCTACCAGGTGGCGGTTGAGGCTGGCCCGTCGGGTTCCCGGCGGGTAATTGAATGCCGGGTGTACCCCGAGGGGAACCTGCTGGATCTCGCCGGTACGGGCGTTGACGTACGGCGCAGTCGGCACCTTCGGCGACTTGCCGACTTCGAGGCCCTGACGTTGCAACTGGCCTCGGGTCATGGGGATGACTCGGCACTTGCAGCCCCACTCCTTGACCGGCAGGTGAGCCTGCCAGAAAGGATCGTCTACCGGCAGCACCAAGCCGTCCCATGCCTTGTGCTGCAGGCGCGGATGCTCGGAGTTGGCGCCGTCGTACTGCAGATAGGGGAAGGCTTCCTTACGCTCCTGGATGCGCTGCCACTGCCCCTCGCTATGGGCGGTACGCAGGTTGGTGTCGTAGATGGTCTTGAGCCTTCGCGGGCTGCCCAGCTGGACCTCACGCACTTTGCCAGTGAGCGGATCGAGGCGCTCCTGGCGGCCCCACCAGCCCTTAGTCTGCAGGGTCGGGATGAGGCGCTGCTGGAACTCGCGCAGGGTGGTGCCTTCGGCTAGCGCACGATCCACTTCGGCGCGGATGTCTTGGAGCAGATCCAGCTGCATCACCTTGGCCACGGTGAAGGCGGCCTGGTGCTGGGCCTGCCAGACATCCCTGTAGTCGAAGCCGATGGCATAGCCCTTCTGGCGGAAGTAGGCGACGGCCTCCTCGGGTGGCAGGGCGCGCAGCTCTATCATCAGACGGCTCCGGTGCGGCCGGCGAGGGTGGCGGCGAACAGGCCTTCGGCGATCAGCTCGGTGAGCTGCCCTGCATCCAGCTGCGGGATCAGCTCCGGCAGGCGATCGCGGAACTCCTCGATGCTTTTGCAACTGGCGAGCAACTGCTGGACCGGCTCGACCATGGTGGCTACCGGCTGCCAGTCGCCGGCCAACTGCTCGGCTAGATCGTCCAGTGGGTCGGCCGGCGCCGCGACCTTCAGCGCCGCCGTCTTCGCCGCGGCGGGGAGCGGCGCAGGCGTGGCGATTGTGCCAAGTATCGCGTCATCCTTGCCCGGCAATGGAATGCGCAGCTTGTCGTGGGCCCAGGCGACGGGGATCTGCAGGCCGGCCTCGACCAGCTTGGGCAGCGCCTCGGCATAGGTGCCCATGTCCTCGGGCTCGACCAGGTCGAACTGGAAACGTGGCAGTCGGCGTGGGTCGCGTTCGCCGCCCTTGTTGAGCACCAGGAGGGGATAGAGCAAGTACTGGCGCAGGGTCGTGGCGACCTGTTTGGCATCGGCCTTGAGCAGGTCGTGGCGCACCTCGTTGTGCACCTGGCCCAGGGCGTTGGTGCTGCTGGCGCCGTCGGCCTGGCTGGTCAGGGTGCCGCCGAGGATGGCCTTGGACATCGACTTCTCGGCCCACTGCACCATCCAGTCGAACGGATCGTGGGTGCCCTTGGCCGCCTCCTTGAAGTCGATGGCCATGCCATCAGGGATGATGCCGGCGGCGTTGTGGCCGATGTTGACTACCGCGCGCAGCAGGGTGGCCTTCTCGTCCGGGGTGGCCCCGGCCGGGTACTGGCCCAGGCGTACCGGCAGACCGTAGATCTCCAGGAATTCGGCCAGGTCGCGCACGGCGTAGTTCTTGAACAGATACGGCCAGGCCAGCACCCGGAACAGCCCGCCGCGGGCGACGTAGCCGCTCTTGGCCTTGTGCTGGTGGACGATCCAGCCGAACGGCTGCAGGGGCTCGCCGTCCAGGCTGCCGTTACGCAGACGCAGCTCGGTGCGGGTGGGTTGATCCAACTGGAACCAGGAGGCCGGACGATGGTTGAAGGCCGCAGGCAGCCATTCGTTGCCGTAGCGTTCCCAACCCAGCTCGATGGCGGAGAAGCCCTTGCCGATGGCATCGAGCAGGTCGAACAGCAGGTCCTCGAAGTCGGGCAGATCCTGCAGTAGCTCGTTGAGCCAGCCGGCCTCAGCCTGTTCGGCGGCGGATGGGTTGCGCGGCGGTACCACCTGCCAGTCCACGGTGGTCAGCGCGCGGCGGCGCTTGCCGATCTCGGCCAGCAGGTGGGCGTCTTTCTCTTCCATGTCCTCGAACAGCTCGCACTGGGCCCTGATGTCGCCCTGCTCGGCGGCCTTGAGAATGGTCGCCAGGCGTGGCGGGGTCAGGCCGCTGGAGGGATGCTCGGCCCACTCCTGCTGCAGCTGGGACAGACGCGCGGTCTGCTGCTCGCGCAGGGTCTGCTGCGCGAAGGGGCGGCCGTGGATGTCTACGATTGCCATGGGTGTTACTCCTCCTACCAGGCGCCATGCCAGGCGCCAGGCTGATCGTCGTGGCCGGCGGCCCAGCGGTCGCCGCGCGGCGGCGCGGGGGTGTATTCGATGGGGGCGGCCGGGCTGCGGCTGGCGGCGTAGGCCAGCACGCCGGCCACGGCGGCGTCGCCGTGACGCTTGCCGCCGGTCTTCTCGGTGGTGCGGCTGTCCGGCACGCGCGGCACGCCCTTGATGACCTTGAGGGCGCGGTAATCGTCGAGGGTGTCCTTGTCGGCCGGCAGGTCGTAGAGGGTGCCGTCTTCCAGGGCGGCCTTGAACGGCGGCATGTTGTCCCGATACCAGCCCTCGCTGAGCATCACCTGCTCGATGCGGGTATGGCCGTATTTCACCGCGGCGGCCTCGGCGATCGCCTGGCCGTTGCCGCGGGCGTCGTTCTTGCCGCCGAGGAAGCCGGGCAGGCGATCGACGAGATAGAAGAGGATCTGCTCCTGCTGCTTGAACGGTACGTTGCGCAGCTCCACCTGGAACGGCTGGCGGCGGCGCAGGTCCTGCTCCTGGAGCAGCGGCACGATCACCGACAGGTCGCCGCTGCGGCCGAAGTCCATGCCGTAGAAGCTGCGCGCCTCGCGCGGCAGGGCCTCCAGAAGAGGCAGCAGCTCGCGCTCGCACCAAGACAGCGAGTCGGCCAGGCGCAGGTGCTCGGCGATGGTCTCGTAACCCTGCGGGTAGGCCAGACGCAACACCGGAACGTCACGGCTGGCCCGCTGCTCGAGCAGCGCCAGGGAGAGGTAGGCGCCGCCGCCCTGGCTGGGTACGCAGTCCAGCTCCTCCTCGGCGGCGTCGCCGTAGAAGTCGTAGACGTCCTGCACCCAGCCGGCTTCTTCCTCGGCGGTCCAGGGGATGCCCTTGCGCATGCAGACGCGCCGGTACAGGCCGTCGGCGACGGCTTCCTTGAAGGTGCAGCGGAACAGCAGGCCCTTGCGCTTGCCGGCGCGGATCTCCTCGATCAGCTCGTTGAAGGGGTTGTCGGTGCCGTCGTGGGTGCTGATGACGTGCACCTCGCCGCCCCAGATCAGCAGGGCCAAGGCGGCCTTCAGTAGCTCCTTGAGGTCCTGATGGAAGGCCGCCTCGTCGATCACCACCACGCCCTGGCGGCCGCGCAGGTTGGACGGTCGGCTGGTCAGGGCGACGATGCGAAAGCCCGAGGGGAACGCGATGGTGTAGGTCTTGATGTGCTTGTCCGGATCTTCGTCCGGCCAGATGCCTTCCTCGATCTCGCTGGCGGCGTAGTTAAAGGCCCGCGCCCACATGGCGCACGCCTGGATGTACTCCACCGTCATGTCCTGGTTGTAGCCCAGGTAGTAGACAGTCTGCCCCTTGGCCTCGCGGCTGGCGGCGGCCACCAGTACGTTGTCGGCGGCCTCGGCCCAGGTCAGGCCGATCCGGCGGCTCTTCTCGGCCACCTTGAGCGGCGAGCGCAGGCCGATCCAGTTCTTCTGGTAGTCGAGCAGCACCGCCGGGATGTCGAGGGCGGCGGTGTTGTCGAGGAGTGTGGGGATGGCTTCGTTCATGCCTACATGATTGCAGGGCACGAGAGTCTCAGGGATTTGAGGGGGTTCAGTAGATAAAAGAAGCCCCGCACTGGGCGGGGCCGTCCATGGCAACGAGTTTGACCGTTGACTATGAAGGCGCGAGTTGCTGAGAACGACCGCTGCAGTTATTGAGGCATCTCAACCAAACCGCTACTTTTGGTGGCGATATCGGCCTGTTTATGGCAACCCTTTGGAGGGATCGTCATGCAGCGAAAAATATGAGGGATCAGATATGCCGTACCCCATTATGCAGTGGGCACAGATTGCCGGGAACTATCATCAAGGCACGATCGTTCTGGGCAATGGAGCTAGCATCGCTGTATCGCCGAGCTTCGGCTACGATTCATTGCTGAATTACGCCCTGCAAGAAGATTTGCTCGTAGATGATGTAAATCTTCTCTTCAATTCCTTTAGAACGGTGGACTTTGAGCTGGTCCTGCGCTTGGTCTGGCAGGCATCCAAGGTTAACCGATCACTGCAGATACTAGACACCCGAACATACCGAGCCTACGTTAACGTCAGAGAATGCCTGATCCAGGCCGTTCGTGATGTGCATCCTGAATACAATGCAGTGAGTGACCGATTGCCCAGCATGTACCGATTCCTAAAGGGGTTCGATACGGTACTGTCGCTGAACTACGATTTGTTGGTCTACTGGACTATGACCTACGGGTTGAATGTCGCGGATGGCCATATGTTCAAGGATTGCTTCCTTTGGCACGGTAGATTCAGCGACAACTGGAGCAAATACCGGGAGCAACATAGGGAGCAAGCTAACACCCTGGTGTTCTACCCCCATGGGAGCTTAGCCTTGTGTCGAAACGCCTTGGAGCAGGAACGCAAAATTCACACTATCGGAGCAGGCTTGCTGGAGGAAATCCTTCGGGAGTGGCGTAGCGAGCGAGTCGTTCCGCTGTTCGTCAGTGAAGGGACGATGTGGCAGAAGGTGTACTCGATCCGAAACAGCTATTACCTCTCTACGGTGTACAGGGAAGTGCTCAGGTCGCAACGACTAGCGCTGACGCTGTACGGCTGGGGGATAGGTCAGCATGATCGGCATCTGCTGAAGCAGATGCGTGGAACCGGTATTCAACGGGTCGCGGTTTCCGTTTTTCGTAGCGATCAGACCTATTGCAACCGTGCATACCAAACTATCCAGGAAGACTTGGGCCCAGTCCATGTGGACTTCTTCGATAGCGAAAGCCCAGGATGCTGGATTCATGTCATGCCACCGCCTGTGCCGGGGCTTGGCCAATTCGGTCACTAGCGCAATTCTGCCGCCTCCAGCATCCAAAAAGGGATGAGTATGGATAGGAAGTGCATACCTTGAACATTCGCTCCCGGCCTGAAGCGGCCATATAGCTCGAAGTGGCTGGGGAGCGCTAACGGTCGTTAGCGGTGGGTTGGGCTGATGCGCCTATCCGGCTTGGGCTATGTCACCACGCTACCCCCAGAATCTCCCGGCGGATCTCGGCCACAGTGGCGGCATCCAGGCCGCCCTTCTTGGCGATCTTCTCCACCTGGCTGGCCGCGGCTTCTGCTTTCGACCGCATCTCGGCCTGCCACTTCTTCTGCACCACGCTGGCCTTGCCCAGTTCGGCCACGGCCTTGGCGACCTTAGGCAGGTCGATCTGCTCGCCATCGGTCATCAACAGCTTGAACAGGTGCTCCTGCACCAGGCGCATCAGCGCCTCGTTGACTGCGCCTTCCTCGTCCGGCGCGGCGGCGACCACGGCGCGGGCCTGCTCGCTGGCTAGGCGCAGGGCAGACAGGCGTTCCTCGAAGTTCTGCCCGTAGCTATGCAGGGCGCTCTTGCCGATGTTGAAACCGCGCCCGGCCAGCTCGGCGGACAGGGCCTCGTAACCGCTGAAGTTATTCTCGACCAGCGCCTGGTCGAGCCAGGCCTTCACCTCAGCCGGCAGGCTAACCACCTTACTGCGCGGCGGCATGTCAGGCGCTCCAGTACTTTTCGGGGCGGGCGATGCCCGGGCGGCAGTCGACGGTGTACTCGGCGATGTCTACGCCGTAGTGGGTCAGGCCGGCGATCCACGGGCCGGACGGCTGCTTGTTGAGGGTGACCAGGCTGCGGTCGGCCAAGTAGTCCAGCTCACGGCGCAGCTCCAGGGCGGTGGCGTCCGGGTAGATGCCCTGCAGGGTGGAGAGCACCACGGCTTCATGGGGATCGACAGGGCGGGCGTTGTTCAGGGTCAGCAGGATGTACCAGCGCATCGACTCGCGGCGTGCCTTGGCGGAATCAATCATGTCGGGCTCCGTTGATCTGGATGATTTCGAGTTTGGAGGCGAGAGCGTCGAGCTTGGCCTCGATCACCGTCTGGTTGCGCACGTAGTCCTCACGGCGCACGTAGCTGACCGGCAGTTCGGCCTGGAAGCGCAGAAAGGACTTTTCCAGCTGCTGCAGGGCATCGGCGTCCTTGTCCTGGCGCTGTACCAGCTTGGCGAAGCTCTGCTCCCAGTGCTGGCTGGCGGCCTCGCTGGCCTTGTCCAAGGTTTCGAAGCGCTCGCCCAGCCGGGTCTCGAACTGGTTGAGCAGCAGCTTGACCAGGCCGGTGACCGCGCCGACGAACAGCCCCATCAGGCCAGTCGCCCAGCCGATCAGTTGTCCGATATCCATTTCCAGGGTCATTGGGCCTCCTGGGCGGCCTGCAGGGCCGTTACCTGGCTGGCGAGGTCTTTGGCCCAGATTCCGTAGTCTTTGGCGTGGGCGAGGATGTCCGCCGGGGTGACGCCGCTTTCCAGTAGTTCGGCGTCAGTGCCGGGGGCGGCCCAGGGGGCTGTGCCAGCAGGGCCGGTAACGGGGCCGACAGCGGCTCCGGGCACGCCGAGGGCGGCGTTGTAGTCGCGCAGCCAGCCAACAGTGAACACGCAGCGAGGGATAGGCTCAGGCGCAACGGCGCGAGCCGGACGGTAGACGGTGACGACATCGGGAATGCGCTCCTCAATGGGCTGGCCTTCCTGGGCATGAAGGTCGTGGTCGTTCAGCAGCAACTGCTCGGCCTGGTTGGCACGGGTGACTTGCTGCTGCAGTTGCAGCCCGTTGGCCTCGGCAGCCTGGCGGCTCTGCTCGGCATGGGTCTCCTTGAGCTTTTCCAGCTCGGCGCTGCCCCAGGCATAGGCGTAGCGGTAGCCAAGCCAGTAGCCACCGCCGGCGCAGAGGACACAGGCGATCACGCCGAGGGCGAGCCCTGACGGTAGAACGGCTTTCAGCAGGGCTTTTCCCCCGGCTGCTACCGGGGATGAGGACGTGCCGGCGGAGGTCGAGCCGAACAGCGCAGAGACCAGGGCCAGAATCGTGCTGATCATCGGCACACCCCCTGGGTGGTCAGCACCCGCAGCACGGCGTTGATCACCGGCAGGCCGACGGCCACGGCGGTATAGAGGTTGACCGGCAGGTGCGGCTGCAACTGGCCGGTACCGGCCTCAAGAGCGACTAGGGCGGCGGCGAAGGCGTTGATCCAGAGGGTCTTGGACTTCATCCAGCGCTTGCGTTCAGCCATGCACCACCCCCGGGAGGATGCCGGCCAGGGACAGTCCGTCGGCGATCAGCTTCTCGTCGTACCAGGCGCCACCGGGTAGCGGGCCCGCGCCGTTCTCATGGCCGATGATGGCCGTGACCAGGGCACGCATAGTGGCGTAGTCGTACACGTCGACCGACTCCTGGTCCAGGCCGATGCCGAGCGCCTTGGCGACCCGTTTGGCATAGCTGTCGGTGTCGTTCTCGTGGGCCGGCGCCCAGCGCTCGATCAGTTCGCGCACGCTGTCGATGCGGCTGCCATCCTTGGCGTGGCGGTCGTCCTGGTAGGTGATCAGCGTGCGGGCGATGGCCCGCACGCCCCATACCGGGTGGCTGAAGACGATGAAGCGCGGATCTCCCGACTGGTCGGGCGACATGCCCTGCCAGCGGGTGCGGCTTCGTTCGATGTTGCCGGGGTTATGGTTGCGAATGCCGCGGGGCGGATTGCCGGACAGGGTCATGCGCGGTGCTCCTTGTGGCCGAGAATGGCCCGCAGTTCGGCCAGGCGCGCGCGACCGACCTCCGGGCTGGATTGGGTGAAGTCGGAGATGCGGAAGCTAGTGTCATCCCGGCGCGGGGCTGGAACAGGCGGTTCCTTGGCCGCCTTGGCCCGCGTGGCCTTGTGCTGGCGGTAAGCTGCGATGCGGGCGAAGGCGGTTTCCACGTGCTCGCGCACCAGGGGCCGCCAGGGTTCGGGGCAGGCCTCCAGCAACTGGTTGCGGCGCTCGCGCGACACCTCGGCCAGGATGGCCGCGGCATAGTCGCGCGGGGTGTACAGGGGCGAGTGGGAGGCTTGAGCGTTCATGCCGCCATGGTCGGCGGCAGAGGGTATTCAGAGGATACGGAGGGGGTTCAGTAGAAGCAGAAAGCCCCACGTAGTGCGGGGCTTGGGGAGGAGAAAATTACTGAAGTTGAGCTTCTATGTAGAACTCGCCCTTCTGTTGATTACTCCATTTTATGGAGTACTGGAGTTCATTCTCGCCCTGAGTGGTCACTAGTGTTCCATGGCACGAACGAATTTGAGCCTCCTGATTGAAGCCTTGCTCTTCGATGTCCTTCAGGCTAACAAATTTGATTCCTGCGATTTGCACAGCTGGCATGCTCTCGATGATCTGGCCGACAAGCTTCTTGGAGTCTGAGCTGTCGCAGCTCGGCAATTCAGATGCGATAGCACCGATGTAGGTGAATGCAGTAAATACAGCTCCAATTACAGCCAGAATGGCTATTTTCGTACTGCGGCCATTTGCCTCAATAGGGCTATGCGCAGCCTTTTCGATCAAGCTGCCACGCTTTATCAAATAGGAAGGGAATGCCACTATCCATAACAGCAGCATCAGTACGCCCCAGGCGCCTGCCGATAGATTGAAGAAGCCGCCTCCCGGAGTCTTCCCAATCTTGTGGTTGGTAGCGTCGACATAAACCCATACGGCGGATAGTGCGACTATCGCCGTGATAATGGTGTTACCCATTAGAAACTCCTTGTCATAAAGAAAACCCCGCTTATAGGCGGGGTTTCT
Source organism: Azotobacter bryophylli (assembly GCF_042643485.1). NCBI lineage: Bacteria > Pseudomonadati > Pseudomonadota > Gammaproteobacteria > Pseudomonadales > Pseudomonadaceae > Azotobacter > Azotobacter bryophylli. The sequence goes on from NZ_JBHRSJ010000035.1 coordinate 101,734, forward strand.
TTTTTACTGCGTGCCGTAGGTTGCGTAAAGACAAAATGCCACTATTGGAACAAGTCATGGTTGTTCATAGGCATCTCATCTGGCTGCTTGAGGATCTCCCAGATCCGGCGATCGCTGAGCTTGTAGCTTCGGGCCAGCTCGGCCACCAGGGTATTGGCGCTGATGCCCTCTCGGCAGCCCTGCACGTACTGGCGGTTGATCTCCAGATCGCGTATGCGGCGCAGCGCGGTATCGCACTTGGGAATGTACAGGGGGACGTTGGCCCAGCGTTCGGCCATGATATTGGCGGCGCGCTCGCCAATCACCTCGACCAGGGCGGCGTGGCGGATCACGCCGAGGCGACGCACGCCCTTGGCCACCGGCCAGGTAGTACCGCCCAGTTCGTCGACCAGGCGTTGGGCGGCCGGCAGGCCGATAGCTTCGGCTATTTCCAGCAGTTGCTTGGGCAGCAACCCCTTTACCTGATCGAGTGACTGCATTAGGTAGGTCTCCCATGGCGCTTGGCGTCGTAGCCCAAGGCGGCGATAAGGCGCCCGAGCTGCTCTGAATCGCACCATTCTACCCGTTCGACCTGGAACATACGTAGCGCCATGCCATCAACGTAGGCCCACGGGCGGTTGGCCTCGGCAAGAAACGCCTCGATCTTGCCCAGCAGCTTCTGCCGATCTGGCGCGGGTTTGGGCACCTTGCGCCCGGCCTTCTTCGGCGGCGCCGGCTTCCAGCCGAGACGCTCGAACTCGGCCAGTACGGCGCCGATCTGCCGGGGGCTCAGCTCCTTGGCCGAGCGCACCCCGGCCACGCGGGCCAGCAGGGCGCGGTAGGTATCGTCGTCGAGGCCCAACTGGGCCTTGGCGATGTGGATCTTGGCCAGGCTGCTCATGCTTTCCTCCTGGACTGCTGGCGGCGCTCATTGATGCAGGCACGGCACCAGCTGTCGAACCGAGTGGCGCTGCGCGGGTAAAAGAACTCGGCGTCTTCCGGCCACCACTCGTTGCATTTGGGACAGCGTTTTTCCGGGCCGTACCACTCAATACGGCGGATCGACAGGCGCGGGCTGCTCATGCTCATAGGGGGCGCCTCGGGTCCATGGCCTGGCGAAAGGCCTCCGGATCGCGGCGGGCCAGGCCGGCCATGTAGCGGACGGCCAGGGTCAGGCCTTCCTCGATCTCCATATAGCCGCCCACCTGCTGGATGCATTCCAGGTCGCGGCGGGTGCCGGCGTACATTTCCATCTTGAAGGTCTCGGCGCCCACAGCCTTGCGGTGTTCGCGCTCGCGGTCGCGTTTGGCCTGCTGGCGGTCCTTGTTTTGCCGGCGGATGCGCTCGGCCTGGGATTCACTCATATCGGCTGCTCGTCAGTACCCAGCCACCACGCTGGGCAGACCGCCCCGGTTGCCCGGGACGGTTTCGCTTAGTGGACGGTGGTATTGGTCGGCTGCACGCGGTGACGCGGGAAGGTGCCGTGCTTGGCGCTCTCGGTGGCGATGTCGAACAGTTGCTGGGACACGCACACGGCAGGAGTCAGCTTCGGCGAGCCGAACAGGTTCGCCGGAGCCTCGCCCATGTCCATGGAGACGGAGAAGCTGTCGCCGGTGTCTTCCAGGGTGATCACGATCTTGGCCATGCTCAGGCCTCCTTTTTGAAGTTCAGGTGGCAGCGGTAGACGCCGGTCTCGGTAGCGCTGGCGGCTTTCAGGCACTCGACGCGCTCGATGGTGGCCTCTGGGTGCAGCTTCTCGGCCAGGCGCTGGGCAGCCGGCTCCGGCCCGATGGTGCAACTGGCCCGCAGCTTCTGGCCGGGGCAGCTGGCCAGGTAAGTGCCTGTGGATTGGCGGACGTTGATGTCGACGTAGGTCATCTCATACCCCCGCGATATCGAGGCTGATGGGCTGGTATTGGTCGGTGTCTCCGACCCGCTCGTAGACGCGAATGTAGGACCTGGAGCCGACCACCTGGCAGGCTTCGCCGATGGCGCGCATGGCCTGCTGCCAACGCTCGTCGGCGATCTCCAGCCGGCGCAGGGCCAGTACGCGGGCGGTGCGGATCTCGCCCTTGGTATCGACGCGGAAGGCGTCGTTGACCAGCGTGGCCAGCTCGGGGCGGGCATCGGCGGTCCACTCCTGCAGGCATTCGTCGATCAGGGCGCGGGCGGCCTGCAGGCGCTCGTCGAAGACCAGCGATTCCTGGATGGCGCGCTGGATCTTGTAGCGGCCGTCGAAGCTGGTCAGCGAGACGTTGCCCTTCTTGCCGCCGCGCTTGGCGCCGTATTCCTGAGCAGAGAGGTCGATGAACGCCTCGATCTCGCCGAAGGCGGTGGCCTTGAACTGGGCCAGGGTGGCGCTGGTGGTGCGGGCGCGCTCGACCAGGGAGAGGACCAACTCGTCGCGTAGCTTGTCGACGGGCTTGATCTGGTTCTCGTGCACCAGGCGGCCCTGGGCGTCTTGGCGGAAACCGGCGGGGATGGATGGTTGTGCGGTCATTACTGCTACCTCAGTGGACAGTCGGGGCGGCCCACTCGGCGGGCCGGGCATAGCTGATCGGTTCGCGCCATTCCAGGGTTACGCCCTGGAACTGGACGCGGTACAGGGTGCTGCCGGCGCTGTCCGTGCGCTGGAATCCTTCGGTGAGGCGCTGCTCGATGAGGCGGCGACCATCGGCAGGGTCGGCGATTACCAGGCGGTTGCCCGTCAGATCGAACTGGAGCAGGCGGATGCCCATGCGCTGCAGAGTCCGCGCGGCGCCATTGAAGGCCCGCAGGTTGGAGGCGAACTCCGGGCTGAGTACCTTGAGCGGTACATGCGGTTCAGTGGCAGGCATAAGGCTTCCCCCTGCGGCTGCAGTTCGGGTTGTGCTGGCAGTGCTGGCAGGCCTTCCAGTGCTGCATGGCGGTTGGGTTATGGGTTGGCGCCGGCTTTTCGCGGAAGTTTTGGCACTGAACGATGGTGATGGTTGCTTCCAGGGCGGGGCAGGGGAGATGACCCAGTGCGTCCATCACTCGACGCTCAACCCCGGCAGTGCTGGCTGCGGGATAGCAGTTGCGCAGCGCGGTGCTGACGGTGGCGCGGTTCATGCCTATGCGCTTGGCGGCGGCGGTCATGTTGCTGCGGGCCACCTCTGCATCCAGCAGGCGCACCCAGAGCGGCGGCTCGGCACCCCAGGCGGCAAGGCGTTCGCTATTAGTACTCATGCTTGGGCAGCCTCCTGCGCGGCGGGCTTGTGGACGTACACGACCGCGCCCAGGTTGGGGTCGTACAACTGGCCGTTGCGCTGCACCATCGGGGGCTTGGGGCCGGTATATTTGCCTGGGATCAGGCTGTAACGGGGGCGACTGCCTTTGCGGCCGATTGTCGACGGCACGCTGATCACCACATAGCCGGCCCAGTGCAGCCAGCGCAGGTAGTTGTGTGCTGTCCAGAAGGATGCCGGGGCCGCCACGGAGGCTTGCTGTGCCAGCTCCTCGGCGGAGACTTCGCCTAGGATGCGCAGGCTGCGCCACATGGCTTCATTGACACGACCTCGTGTGCTCGGCTTGCCGTCACGTGTCAGCGCAGGAGCTTCGGCACCGCAATCTTTGATCAGACGCCAAGGTCTGACCTCGAATAGTCCCGCCTGCACCACCGGCTCGATGTAGCCGGCGCGCTGCAGGGACCGTAGATAAAGGCGGACGGTGCTAATTTCGACTTCGGCACGTTCAGCAATCTCAGTGCCGGTTATGCCATCACGTTCGGCGCGCAGGACTTCCCATACCCGCTGCCGATTGTCTTTGAGGCCTTTCATTTCCAGATTGATCGGCCTACGTCCGCGACTCATTAGCCACGCTTCCGAGCAGGAGCTTCGCCGGTGAACCAGGCGCGACCGAGTTTTTTCCACTGGGCCAGATCCAGCGTGTCGATACCGACGGCTTCGGCCTCGCCCTGGATGCGGTAGAGGTTCACCGCCACCCGGCGCAGGCAGCCGTTCACCGCTGCTCGCAGGTCGTCCAGCAGGTCGTCGGAGAGGCTCAGTTCCGGATAGCTGGTCCGGGCCAGCGTTTGAATGTCTTCGAGGGTTGCGGCCTGGGCCGGCACCCATTCCAGAACGCGGTTGTGCAGGCGCTCCAGCTTGGCCAGGCTGGCCGGTACGCGCTCCTCGCCGATCAGCACGATGGTGCCCTGGCTGGCGTTGTAGAGGTCGGTCAGGACGTTGGCCGCCGCCTTGTCCAGCAGGTACTGCACATCGTCGACGATCAGCGGACGGCCGCTGCGCGACAGCTGCTCGGCGACCTGATCGACCATCGCCGACAGGTTGCCGCCGGGCAGGATCGCCATCTCGCGCAGCACCGCGGTCAGGAAGGCCTTGCGGGTCCAGGTGTCGCGGCACTCCACGTAGTAGGCGCGGTAGCGGTTGGCGGCCCAGGCGGCGCCGACCGATTTGCCCAGCCCGCTGGCACCGTACATGGTGACCAGCCCCGGCAGTCCGACCGGGCGGGCCTGGGTGCGCTCGATGGCGCTGGTTAGCAGGCCGACATTCGTCAGCGGTACGATTTTGGTTACACTCATTACGACTCTCCTGTTGGCCTCTCCTGCGAGGCCGGTTGCGTCACGCGCGGTCCCGCTGCAACGGGGCCGCGTCAAACAATTCCTTCATCGAGGCGAATTCGCTGCGGCTCGGGTAATGCCCATGCCAGCGCGCCTCGTGTTCTGTCAGTACCTCGCCGGCCTGTACCCGGGCCTCCAGCTGTTTCCAGAGGCGATACCGGGCCACGCTGTCCCCCGGCAGCTGGAAACTGCTCTCCTGTTCGATCTGTGCGGCCGCGTGCCGGCGGGCAGCCGCCAGCTGCTCGTCGGTCAGTTGCGCGGAGGGAGCGCTGGTCGGGGCGATCAGCTCGACACGCTGGCCGGTCAGGGTCTCGACCTTGTCTAGGGCCCGCTTGAACTGGCCCTGCTCGCGCTTCTCGTAGGCCTGCTCGATCAGCGACTTCGGCATGTAGTCGCTGGCGTTGCCGTCGAGCAGGGCCTCGCCCAGCAGCTCCCCGTCCAGGGTGCGGACCCAGACGCGGGAGGCATCGCGCACGTCGTAGGCGATGCGCACTTCCTCGCCATGCAGGGCGACCAGGTCCTTCAGGAAGTAGCGCTGGCCGGCCCAGGCAATCTCGCCGCGGGTGGTCTTGCGCACGATCTGCGGGCGGAGCAGGTCGTCGACCAGTTCGGCCGGCGCCAGCAGCGGCTCCCAGCCTTCGGCGCGGGCGGCTTCCCAGGCCTCCATCGGGCTCATGGGGCGGAGCTTGCCGGTCTGCGTGTCGCGGATCTTGGCCAGGCCCCGGTGAGGCCGGTTGTTGTAGCTCTCGATCTCGAACTCCACCCCGGCCATGAACTCGGCGAAGGTCGGGATCAGCGCCGTCTTGCCGGCCTCGCGCAGCTGCTTGCGGCTGATGCGGTGCACGGCGGTACCGGCGTGCTTGTCCATGTCGGCACCGATGTAGCTGGGCAGCTTCTTCGCTGCATTGACCCAGATGGTCTGGTGCGCCCGCTCGATCAGCCCGCGGGCCTGGGAGTTGTAGGGCAGGGCATGGGTCATGGTGCCGCCCAGGCGGTCGACCACCTCGCGCACCATGTCGTTGGCGAAGCCGGAGCCGTTGTCCACGTAGAAGATGGCGAACATGCCGCCGCGGCGGATGGCATCGGCCAGGGCATCGAGCACGAAGATGGTGTTCTCGGCCTCGCCGACCGAGATGCCCAGCACGCGCCGGGTCGCCACGTCCAGGACGGTGGTGACTTCTGGCCGGTACGGCTTGCCGGTGCGCGGATTCAGCACTTCGGCGTCGAACTTATGGCCGTCGGCGGTATACACATCGCCCGGCCACAGGGGCTTGGTGGTGCGCCGGCGGAATGCCTGGAAGGCTTTCAATTCCTGCGGGCTATAGCGGCCCCGCTCGCGGGCCTCCGGGCTCAGCTTGTTGAGGAAGCGGCGCACGGCATGAATGCTCGGCCGCTCGGCCGGATACTTCGCGGCGAACTCGGCATAGGCAGCCTCGACGCTCGGCTTGGTCGGCCGCTGGTAGCAGAGCAGGAAGTCGGTAGCCCAGTTCGGCACGCTGGTATCCTGCTTGCGCCGGGCCGGCGCCAGGCCAGTCTCGCCGTGATGGCGATAGTCGGATAGCCAGCGCTTGAGGGTGCGCTCGCTCAGGGTCCGGTCGGCAGTCTTGCGGTCGTTGGCACGCTCCAGCAGTCCGGCCAGATAGGGGCTCAGCTCGCCCGTGCGGGCCAGCTCGACCAGGGTTTCGATGGCGCGCTGCTGAGTGATCACATGGCTCATCCGTTCGATTTCCCGAACGAAGGCCAGGCGTGCGGTCATCACCGAGCGTTGATCGTCGGTCAAGCGTGACGCCGGAACAGCGTCACGCTGTGCAATAGTGGGTAGGGCATTGGCCAGTTGCTCGGGCTGCGGCGGCTCGGTCGACTGCGACTGATTGACCTGGGCGGCAATCAGGGCGGCCTGGGTTTCCGCGGGCAGGACGGCGAAGGCGTACTCGATGGCCTTGGAGCCGAGGCGTCGCTGGCCTTCCCAACCTTGGCGCTCTGCCATTGCTTTTACATTTCTGGCCGTTCCAGGTAGCCCAGGCAGCCCAGCCAGCTCTTGAGCTGTATACCAATTGCGCATTGTTCTCAGCCCTCAACGCGGTTTCTAGCGTGTTTTGGCTTAGGGGCTGCTGTATGCTCTTGCGCCTTCGCCGCAGTGCTTTCGGTACGGTTTGGCCGCTGCCGCTGAGGAGTGCCATCGGCATTCCAGCGTTCTGGCCATAGATCGATGGGCTCAAGCCCAAGGGCGTCGGCAATGGCGCGCTCCATGCGCGGGTACGGCACACGTTTGACGTTTTTCACCGCAGCGTCAGAGACGCTCTGCTCGCGTGCCAACTGCGCCAGGGATGTGCTGCAGCTGCGGAGCTGGTATTTGATCCACTCCCAGCGGATTGCTGGGTCGGTCGGGATATCGGTTCTGCTCATGTGTGGGGTCCATTTCAACCACCTGGCAGGGTGGTTTTTTTAGGCTTGCTAACGTGTCCAACGAAACAGAGCCTAACGCGGAAAAAAGAGCAATGCAAACAGATAAACGCGCATCCGAATCTTTTTTCTGAGCAGGTGGCGCGCTTTTATAAGAAAAGCGAGATAAATCAATGAGTTATGTGGAATCGGATAAAACGGATGCTCAAGACTCAGAGCATCCGATTCCTTCAGGAGCAATCGGATGCTTCCGGGACCGACTCAAGCAAATCATGGGAACGGTAGGTGCGCGCGCTTTTGCGCGTGGTTGCGGTCTGTCTGAGGGTGCTATACGCAGTTATCTGAGTGGTGATACCTATCCGACGCTGGATAGGCTTGAGCAGATAGCTACAGCGAATGGTGTCTCGGCGATATGGTTGGCCTTTGGGCATGAGGAGAAAGGGCTGGAGGACGAATCAGACAAGTACGCTTACATCCCGCTCTATGACGCCAGCTGCAGCGCAGGCCATGGCTCCTGGAATGAGGGCTGCAGAGTGCTGACGCATCTGGCGTTTACCCGCTACAGCCTGCGCAAGAAAGGGTTGGAGCCGGCTCATCTATCAGCGATCCGAGTGGATGGGGACTCCATGGAGGGTTTGCTGAAGGATGGCGATACAGTGCTAATTGATCATCGCCGCAATAACCTAGAAGGCGAGGCGGTTTATGTCATCCGCCTGGATGATCACCTTTACGCCAAGCGCCTGCAGCGACAGTTCGATGGCTCGGTGAGCATCATTAGCCAGAACAAGGCTTACCAGACCATGGCGGTCCCAAAAGAGCGCCTAAGTGAGTTGACCATCATCGGCCGTGTCGTCTGGGCCGCATCTTGGATGGTTTGATCCAGTGCCAAAGCATCTGCGAATCTATTCAGTCGATGCCAAAATGACCGCGAGAAAGCGAGCCCTTTGTTAGAGGTAGGGGGAAACAGCGCGTTTTGGCGTTGCGCCTGTTTTGGCACTGATCAAGGTCCAAGCCAGCGCGCCCGTTATCCCGCAAAGCCGCGCCGCGCCTGGCTCCCCCGAAATCTTCCGGCATTATCCGGCTTCTTCCGGCGGCGTTCCCTCCCTGTGCCATACCTAACACCTCCTCACACCTGATCGAGATCCACGACGACCGCATCCAGCTGCGCTGACGGACCCTGCCGGGCTCCCTGCCTGCGGCTAGACTCAGTGCAGGGAAGCCAACGCACAGGGAGCCGCGAGCATGCCGAACGATCCGATCGACCGCTGGAGGGACGCGCTGATCCTGCTGGCGCGCCTGCTGCTGATGGGGCTGTTCCTGATCTCCGGCTGGGGCAAGCTGACCGATTTCTCCGGGACGGTCGCCTACATGGCCTCCCAGGGCGCGCCGCTGCCCGTGCTGGCGACCGTGATCGCGCTGGTCATGGAAGTGCTGGTCGCGCTGGCCCTGGTGGCCGGCATCCTCACCCGCCCCCTGGCGCTGCTCTTCGCCCTGTTCGTCCTCGGCACCGCGCTCCTCGGCCACCGCTTCTGGATGCTCGAAGGTGCGGAGCGCGCCGCCAACCTGGTCCAGTTCTACAAGAACCTCTCCATCATCGGCGGCCTGCTGCTCCTCGCCGTCACCGGCCCCGGCCGCTACGCCATCGGCGGCCGGCGGAACTAGCCGAAAAGGCGGCCTGAAGCGCCGCCAAAACCGCCCCGCGACGCAGCGAATGCGGAAAATTGTCGGTTTCCTGACGCTAGGGCTTGAGCTTGAGCGGCCGAATCAGAATAATGTGCGGCGTTTTCCGCCGGTGTAGCTCAGTCGGTAGAGCAGCTCATTCGTAATGAGAAGGTCGAGGGTTCGATTCCTTTCACCGGCACCAATCAGATCAAGGCCCGCAGCGATGCGGGCCTTTTTCGTTTCCGGGGTGTGTTGGGGCTTCGGCGATGAGCCGGCAGGGCCTTGCCTGTCCGGAGTCGCTGCCGGGTCATGTCTACAAATCACGCATGTTTCTGACCGGCATGAAGCTGTACTGCCCCTGTAGCGGCAGCTCGCAGGATGCAGCCCTAGGTTGATCTGCTGCATTTGTTTACCTGTTTTTAAAACCAGCCTTTTGCCGCCAACCGGCCTTGTGGTTAGCTTGGGTCTTCGCATTGATGGCTATTTGCCCTCAAGGAGATCTGGCAAGGATGACCACGACACGCTTTTCCGAACTCCCCGCCGCCAGTCGTGCCCTCTGGGCCAAGAGCGGCGAGCTCCAGGGCCATGGCTTGCTGGCGCACATGCTGGACGTGGCTGCCGCGGCCGAGGTAATCCTCGGGCATGAGCCGCCGAGCACGCTCGAACATTTCGCTGCGCAATTCGGACTGCCCGAGTCCGCGTTTTCCCGTCATGCCGCCGCACTGGTGGGCCTGCACGACTTCGGCAAGGCCATTCCCGGTTTTCAGGCCAAGTGGCAAGGGGGGCGGGAACAGGACGAGGCGAATGGCCTGGGCTTCGCCGAGACTTCCCTGCATGTGACCGATCATGCCTGCGCCAGCGCGGCCCTGCTCTGGCAGCATCTGCCGGCACAGGGTGCCGAACCGGGCTGGGTGCTGGGCGTGCTGCAGGCGATCGGCGCGCATCACGGCTACAACCCCCATCGCCCGGAAATCAACGCGGCCAGGCCGGCGTTCGAGGGGCCGGCCTGGGCCCGGGCGCGCGAGGCGTTGTTCGACAGTTACTGGCAGACCCTGGCCCCTCAAGGCGTACCCGAGGCCGGGGAACTGCCGCTGGCGGCGGTGGAGTGGCTGGCTGGGCTGACCAGCGTGGCCGACTGGATCGGCTCCAATCCCGACTGGTTTCCCCTGGGCGAGCGGGCGGATTCTCTGTCCGAGCACTACCAGCGGGCGAAGGAGCTGGCCGCCCGGGCCCTGCGGGAGATCGGCTGGACGCCCTATCGCGCCCTGCTGCAGGAGGCGACGTCTACGGACGACCTGATCAGCGGCATCGTCAGGCGTGAGGGTATGGCCGCCCGGCCGCTGCAGGCCGAGGGCGACCGCTTGCTGGCCGATGCGAGGGGGCCGTCCCTGCTGCTGGTCGAGGCACCGATGGGGGAGGGCAAGACCGAACTGGCCTTTCTCGCCCATCTGCGCCTGCAGGCGGCCAACCGTCATCGGGGCCTGTATGTCGCGCTGCCGACCCAGGCGACCGGCAATGCCCTGTTCGACCGGGCACTGACCTTCCTGCAGGCGTTCAACGACCGCCAGCCGCTGGATCGCCAGCCGCTGGACATCCAGCTGGTGCACGGCGGTACCCTGCTGGACGAACGGGTGCAGCGCCTGAGCGGCATCCATGGCGAGACGGACGACAGCGTCGGCTCGGCTGCCTGGTTCTCCCAGCGCCGCCGTCCTTTGCTCTCGCCCTACGGTGTCGGCACCGTCGACCAGGCACTGTTCGCCGCGCTGAACGTCAAGCACCACTTCGTCCGGCTGTGGGGCCTGGCCAACCGGGTGGTGGTGCTGGACGAGGTGCATGCCTACGACACCTACACCAGCGGTCTGATCGAATCCCTGCTGCGCTGGCTCAAGGCGCTGGGCTCCTCCGTAGTGCTGATGAGCGCGACCCTGCCCGAGCAGCGCCGAAACGCCCTGCTGCAGGCCTGGGACGTGCCGCTGGACGAGGTGCCGGTGCTGCCCTATCCGCGCCTACTGCTGGCGGACGGCCAGGGCCTGCGCGGCGCGACCTTCGCCTCCCGACCGTTGCCGCCGATCTCTCTGGAAAGCATCGGCGAGGACCTGGCCGATCTGGCCGCCTGCGCCCGGCGCCTGCTTGAAGCCGGCGGCCATGGCGCGCTGATCGTCAATACGGTGAACCGGGCCCAGGAACTCTACCGTCAGTTGCAGCCGCTGTTGGAGGGGGACGTGCAGTTGATCCTCTTTCATGCCCGCTTCCCGGCCGATGTGCGCAGCGAGCGGGAGCGGCAGGTGCTGGAGGTCTTCGGCAACCGCGGCACCGACCGGCTGCGTCCCGGCCGGGCACTGCTGATCGCCACCCAGGTCGCCGAACAATCCCTGGACATCGACTTCGACTTCCTGATCACCGACCTGGCGCCGATCGACTTGATCCTGCAGCGCGCTGGCCGCCTGCACCGCCATCGGCGGGTGAGGGCACCGGCCCATGCCGAAGCGCGGCTGTTCGTGGCCGGCTTGAGTCCGCAGCACCTGCCCGAGCTGAAGAAAACCGCCTGGGAATTCGTCTACGAGCCCTACATCCTCGGGCGCACCTGGGCCCTGCTGTCCCGTGAGACGACTCTGCAGCTGCCGCAGGACATCGACCGGCTGGTGCAGGCGGTCTATGGCGACGCGCTGTTGCCGGACGACCTGGAGGTCAGTGCACGGGACTATATCGAGGGGGAGGCTTATGGCATGCACCGGGCCCGCTTCAATACCGAGTGGCAGCAAGCGGTGAACATCGCGATCGACCCGGCCGACGAACCGCAGAACGCCTATCTCGACAAGCCGCGTGGCAACGAGGAGGGAGAAGGACTGGGCCTGACCAACCGAACGCGCCTGGGCGACGACGCCATCACCCTGGTGCCGGTGTACCGGGTGCCCGGCGGCTGGAGCCTCCGGCCGGAAGGGGAGCCATTCGATCCGCAGCAGCCGCTATCCGATGCCCTGGCCCGTCAGCTCTATGGGCGCCAGTTGAAGCTCGGCCGCAAGAATGTGGTCGCCCACTTTGTCGCACAGGAAGCGCCGCCGGCCTTTACCTGCCACCCTCTGCTACGCCACCTCAAGCCTTTGCTGCTGGAGGGGGAGCTCTATGAGTCGGAGGGAATAAAGCTTCGCTTAGATGCTGATCTTGGGTTGGTCGGTGATTAAAGAGCAGGGGAAGGAGTCTTCCCCTGTTTGGCATCCCCACGAATGTGGGGAGAGTGTGTAGCTAGCTTAGGGCATCAGACACCTAGCAGGTTCATCCCTTCAGAAGCAGGGAGTGATTGCGGGAGCCATTATCAAGAAATAATTCTCTTTTTTCAAATTAGACATCTAGCCTTTGTGTTTTTTGTTCTTCGCTTTTACGATGTCTCCAGTTGAGGCTTCTGGGGCATGGTCATGGCTGATGAGAATGGTTTGGTAGAGCTGCTTGATGTCGTAATTCGGTATGGCAGGGAACCTGAGTTCTGGTTGGCACTGTTAGCTGTAGGGGTTTTGTGCGTGCTTTGGAGGACGAAGCAATTTCGTGTGCTGATTGAGCTTAGTAGTGAGGATCAAAGGGAAGGGAAATGATACCTAGCTTCAATTTGCTTAATTCCTCCTGGCTGCCGGTGCGTTTCGCCGATGGCCGGGTCTGCGATGTCGGCCTGCTCGAACTCTTCGAGCGTGCCGGCGAGATCAATGCCCTGGCGGAAACTGCGCCGCCGAGCCTGATTGCCGAATACCGGCTACTGCTGGCCATCACCCACCGCGCGCTGACCTGGGCCCACGGCCCCTGGAAGGACAGGGACCGCGCCCGCTGGTATCGCGAGGGCCTGCCCCGGGATGCCCTGCGCGATTACCTGGAGCACTGGCGGGAGCGGTTCTGGCTGTTCCATCCCGAGCAGCCGTTCATGCAGGTGGCGGCTCTGGCCACCCTCGAGGAAACCCGCGACAGGCAGAAGCCCTGGACGCAGATTTCCCTGGCCAGCGCCAATGGCAACGCCCCGGTGGTGTTCGACCACTCCTGCGATCTGCTGCCTGCGCCGATAATGCCGGCCCAGGCCCTGCGCACCCTGCTGGGCTTCCTGCAGTTCACCCCGGGCGGACTGGTCAAGGCCCTGCGCGACTCTGACAAGGCCGGCCCCCTGGCCAACAGCGCGGCGGCACTGCCGGTCGGCGCCACCCTGCAGCAGACCCTCTGTCTGGCCCTGCATCCAGCCTCGAATCAGGACGATCTGCCCACCTGGGAGCGTGCACCGGCGCAGCGTCGGGACCTTCTGGCCGAGCCCTCGCTGGCCAGCGGCGCCAACGATCGCTACACCCGCCCGAGTCGCGCGGTCCTGCTGCTGGAGACGGAGGCGGGGCAGGTGCAATGGCTGCGCTTCGCAGCCGGGATCGCTCTGGGCGACGACCCCAATGCGCCCGATCCCATGGCCAGCTACCGCGCCGGCAGCAACAGCCTGGTACGGCTCAGCTTCACCGAAGGACGGGCGCTCTGGCGCGATCTGCCGGCCCTGGTGCCGGATGCCGAGGGCAAGGCCTGCCAGCCGGCGGCGGTCCTGGGCTGGGCGGCCAACCTGAACGCTCAGCTTGGTCGGTACGACGAGGAGCAGCCACTACTGGTCGCCGGCCTCGCCAGCGATCAGGCCAAGTTGCTGCGCTGGCGTTGCGAACAGATCGCCCTGCCGGCCGTGCTGCTGGCCGATGCCGGCCTGGCCGGCTTCCTGCGCAGCGAGGTGCGGCGTGCCGAGGCGCTGCACGAGCAGATCCGCAACCTGGCCACCACCATGCTGGCCGAGACCATGCCCGACCCGCGCAGCAAGGACACCCGGGCCCGAGCCCGCGCCGTGCTGGAGGCCGGCGCCTCGGCCGCCACCTTTTTCGCCATCGCCGAACGTTGCCTGCCGATGCTGCTCCGGCTCATCGGCGAAGGCGACGGGGAAGGCGCCCATCGCCACTGGTTGGACTGCCTGCTGCAGGCGGCCGAAGGTTGCTGGGAAGGCCTGCGCCGCACGCTCGGCCAGTCGCCGCTGGCGCTGCGCGCCGAGGCCCGCGCCTGGCCGCGTTTCCGTGCCCTGTTGCGCGAGCTGCGGCCGGCCGTTTCGAATCCGGAAAAACCCAAGGAGGCTCACGCATGAGCGAGTTCGCGCAGGATTTCGTTGCGCACCTGGCCGGGCTGCACGAGCGCAATCCGGCGGCCATGGCCGAGTTGCGCCGCAGCCTGAGCTTCGCGCCGGGCGCTTATCCGCCGGCCTATCCCTATGTCGAACGCTTCGTCCGGGCCGACAGTCCTGCCCAGGACCCTCGACGCCTGGCGCTCTATGTGGTCGCCGGGCTGTTCGCCCGCCATCCGCATTCGGCACCCCGCAGCCTGGCGGCGAGTTTCGCCGAGCTGATGCGCCGGCGCGGCAGCGACAGCATCGAAAAGCGCTTCATCGCCCTGCTAGGCGCCGATGCCGAGAACCTGGCCGAGTACCTGCGCCAGGCAGTCAGCCTGCTGGCGGCGGACGATATCGGCTTGGACTACGCCGCCTTGCTCCGGGATCTCGGCTTCTGGCTGAACCCGCGCCTGGACCCGGAGATCCGCGACCGCATCCGCCAGCGCTGGGCGCGGGACTTCTACGGTGCCCTGGCCGCCGAGCCGGACAATTCTGCAGTTAGCCAATGAGAGGGATGTCATGACCCTGTTCGTCGAGTTTCACCTGATCCAGAACTTCGCCCCGTCCAATCTCAACCGCGACGACACCGGGGCGCCCAAGGACGCCCTGTTCGGCGGCTATCGCCGGGCGCGGGTGAGCAGCCAGTGCTTCAAGCGGGCGATCCGCCTGGCGGCGCAGGCGCACGGGCTGGTGGCACCGGAGCATCGCGGCGTGCGGACCAAGAAGCTGCTGGGTTTGCTGTCGGAGCGCCTGAGCCACCGCGATCCGCAGGAAGCCCGGAGCAGGATCGAAACCGCTCTGGCCGCTGCCGGCCTCAAGCTCAAGGAGGACGGCAAGACCGAATACCTATTGTTCCTCGGCGAAGGCGAGATCGCCGGTTTCGCCGAGCTGATCGAGCAGCACTGGGACGAACTGGCCGGCCCAGCGGCCGGCGGCGAGAAGAAGGGCAAGAAGGAAGCCAAGGCCAGCGCGCCGGCCGAAGTGGTGAAGAAGGCCAAGGCCCTGCTCAATGGCGGCAAGGCGGTGGATGTGGCGCTGTTCGGCCGCATGCTCGCCGACCTGCCAGAAGTGAACCAGGACGCCGCCTGCCAGGTGGCGCACGCCATCAGTACCCATCGCATCGAACGCGAGTTCGACTACTTCACCGCAGTGGATGACGAGGGCGGTCCGGACGAGACCGGTGCCGGGATGATCGGCCAGGTCGAGTTCAACTCGGCGACCTTCTACCGCTATGCGGTGGTGGACGCCCACAAGCTGCTGGACAACCTGCAGGGCGACCGCGAGCTGACCCTGGCAGCGCTGGAGGCCTTCACCCAGGCCAAGGTGCGTGCCATCCCCAGCGGCAAGCAGAACACTTTCGCCGCCCACAACCTGCCGGCTTTCGTCGGCGTCTGCCTGCGCCACGCCGGCCCGCTCAATCTGGCCAACGCCTTCGAGAGGCCGGTGGCGCCCGGCCGTGACCAAGCGCTGAGCAGCCTCTCCGTGGCCGAGCTGGCCGGGCACGAGGAAAAACTGGCCGCCGTCTATGCCGACGGCCGTGACCGCTGGGCCTACCTGGACCTGAGCGGGGCCTGGCCATCAGACAAGGGCGAAGCCCAACCCAACCTGGGCGCCCTGGCCCGCTGGGTGAGGGAACAGGTCGCCACCGAACTGGAGGGCTGAGCATGGCCACCTTGCTGCTGCGCCTGCAGGGGCCGATGCAGTCCTGGGGCACGACCAGCCGCTTCGACGAGCGCGACACCCAGCTCGAGCCGTCCAAGTCCGGCGTGCTCGGCCTGGTTTGCGCCGCGCTCGGGCGCGACCGCCGCGAGCCGCTGGAGGATCTGGCGGCCCTGCGCATGGGCGTGCGGGTGGACCGCGAAGGCGTGCCGATGCGCGATTACCAGACCGCCACCGGCGTGCTGATCGCCACCGGCAAGGCGGATCTCAGGCGTACCGTGGTCAGTCCGCGCTTCTATCTGTCCGATGCGGTCTTTCTGGTGGGGCTGGAGGGGGAGGACGAAGCATTGCTGGAGCGCATCCAGGCTGCCGTGCGCAATCCAGTCTGGCCGCTGGCACTGGGGCGCAAGAGCTTCGTGCCGGGCATGCCGGTGTGCCTGCCGGATGGCCTTCGGCAAGCCGATCTGCTGTCCGCCCTGCACGGCTATCCGCCACTGGTGAGCTGGGCGCCGGGCAGCAGCTTGCGCCTGGCGCTGGAAGACTCCCAGGAAGGCCCGGTGCGTCTGGACCAGCCGGTCGGCCCCTTCGCCGAGCGGCGTTTCGGGCCACGTTTCGTCAAACAGGAAGTGATGCATGTACCTGACCCGATTGACGCTTGACCCGCGCAGTGCCCAGGCGCGCCGCGACCTGGCCGATGCCTACGACATGCACCGCACCCTGGTGCGCGCCTTCGTGGCAGATGATCGGAGCGAGCCCCGGCGCTTCCTCTGGCGCCTGGAGCCGGGGGCGAACCCCTGGACCAGTCCGACGCTCCTGGTGCAGTCCGGCGAATCCGGCAACTGGGATGCCCTGCAGTCTCTGCCGGGCTACCTGCAACGGCCGGCCGAGAGCAAGGTCCTGGATCTGCAGGCGCTCATCCAGCCACAACGGCAGTACCGCTTCCGCCTCCTGGCCAACCCCACGGTGGCCCGCGCCGGCAAGCGCTACGGGTTGACGGGCGAGGCCGAGCAACTGGTCTGGCTGCAGCGCCAGGGCGAGCGGCATGGCTTCGAGGTGCGATCCGCCCTGGTCAGCACCAGCGATCTGCTGAACAGCCGGAAGAAAGGCAATGCACCGATCAGGGTGCAGCGGGCCTGTTTCGAGGGACTGCTGCAGGTCGTCAGGGCCGACGAGGTGTGCCGGGCCCTGGTCGACGGCATCGGGCCGGCCAAGGCGTTCGGCTGCGGCCTGCTCAGTGTGGCGCGCCTCTGATGCTACCGCCGCTCAAACCTCTGCCCATGAAGGACCGGGTGTCGATGATTTTCGTCCAGTACGGACAGATCGACGTGCAGGACGGCGCCTTCGTGGTGATCGATCAGAACGGCGTGCGTATGCACATCCCGGTCGGCTCGGTGGCCTGCATCATGCTCGAGCCGGGCACCCGGGTGTCCCATGCCGCCGTACACCTGGCCTCGACCGTGGGCACTCTGCTGGTCTGGGTGGGCGAGGCCGGCGTACGCCTGTATGCCAGCGGCCAGCCCGGTGGCGCCCGGGCCGACCGCCTGCTGTACCAGGCGAAGCTGGCGCTGGACGACGAGTTGCGCTTGAAGGTGGTGCGCAAGATGTACGAGCTGCGCTTTCAGGAGAAGGCCCCGGAGCGGCGCAGCGTAGAACAGCTGCGCGGCATCGAGGGCGCCCGGGTGCGCGAGACCTACAAGCTGCTGGCCAAGCAGTACGGCGTCGACTGGAGGGCGCGCAACTACGACCGCCAGCAGTGGGATGCCGCCGATGTCCCCAACCGCTGCCTGTCGGCGGCCACCAGTTGTCTCTATGGCATCACCGAGGCGGCGGTGCTGGCTGCCGGCTATGCCCCGGCGGTGGGCTTCATCCATACCGGCAAGCCGCTGTCGTTCGTCTACGACGTGGCCGACCTGTTCAAGTTCGAAACCGTCGTGCCCGTGGCCTTCCGCATCGCTGCCAAGTCGCCGGCTCAGCCGGAGCGGGAGGTGCGCCTGGCCTGCCGGGATATCTTCCGCTCCAGCAAGCTGCTGGCCAGGATCATCCCGACCATCGAGGAAGTGCTGGCCGCCGGCGGCATCGACCCGCCCGAAGCGCCGCCGGAGTCGGTGCCGCCTGCTATCCCCAACCCCGGAAGCATCGGCGACGCTGGGCACAGGACGCAGTGATGGCCTTCGTCGTCGTGGTCACGGAGAGCGTCCCGCCCAGGCTGCGCGGGCGCATGGCTATCTGGCTCCTGGAGGTGCGGGCCGGCGTCTACATCGGCGATGTTTCCCGGCGTACCCGGGAAATGATCTGGCAACATCTGGCGGAAGGCTACGAGGAGGGCAGCGTGGTGATGGCCTGGGCCAGCAACCACGAGTCCGGCTACGAGTTCCAGACGCTGGGTGCGAACCGGCGCTTGCCGGTCGAATTCGATGGCCTGCATCTGGTGGCTTTCCAGCCGCCGGAAAAGCCCGATCTTTAACAAGAAAACTTGGTAGGTTTTTAGCGGCTGATTTTTTCCTTTGAGGACAATCAGTTACGCTAAGTGCGTTCCCCGCAGGCGCGGGGATGAACCGGCAAGATCGGAATTCGAGTAGGTGGCTCTCATGCGTTCCCCGCAGGCGCGGGGATGAACCGCAAACTGAAATTCCTAGGTCAAGCATGCTGCAGCGTTCCCCGCAGGCGCGGGGATGAACCGCTGGGAGGGCAAAGCTGATGGCAGTCTTACCGGCGTTCCCCGCAGGCGCGGGGATGAACCGCGCGCCTCCTACTCGAACGCCGACCTGGCACTGCGTTCCCCGCAGGCGCGGGGATGAACCGGCGCTGCGCTCCGGCAAGGAGCTGGACCCGGCGCGTTCCCCGCAGGCGCGGGGATGAACCGCAAGACAGAACAGGCTCCAGTAGGTGGAATTGCGCGTTCCCCGCAGGCGCGGGGATGAACCGGCCGTATTGGCCAGTCTCAGGCTGTTGGTTCCGCGTTCCCCGCAGGCGCGGGGATGAACCGAGCTGAAACGCCAGGAGGAATCCCATGCATAAGCGTTCCCCGCAGGCGCGGGGATGAACCGCGGTGGCGGACAGGCCGATCACACGGAACCGCGCGTTCCCCGCAGGCGCGGGGATGAACCGCTCGAGTCGCTGGCGGGTGGAGATCCGCAGAGGCGTTCCCCGCAGGCGCGGGGATGAACCGTTTCTTTTTGGTATTCAAAAAGGTGGCGATTCGCGTTCCCCGCAGGCGCGGGGATGAACCGCGCTGCCAGCACCCTGGCTGACTCCATCTGGTGCGTTCCCCGCAGGCGCGGGGATGAACCGCCTTCTACCGTGAGAAGATCCTTTCCGCGCTGGCGTTCCCCGCAGGCGCGGGGATGAACCGCCCCTACGGCAGCGCGCATACGGTGAAATGGGGCGTTCCCCGCAGGCGCGGGGATGAACCCGGCTACATGACCGTGAAGCTGCGCGCCGGCACGCGTTCCCCGCAGGCGCGGGGATGAACCGGCTTTTGCTAGATATCCCGAGCAACCGTCGTAGCGTTCCCCGCAGGCGCGGGGATGAACCGGTTTACCACTATGAACCGGGAACTACTACTCCGCGTTCCCCGCAGGCGCGGGGATGAACCGACAGGATGGTGTAGTGGTTGTCGGTGAATCGGGCGTTCCCCGCAGGCGCGGGGATGAACCGGATGGCCAGTTGGTCTACAACGACATCCAGGCGCGTTCCCCGCAGGCGCGGGGATGAACCGCTCGCAGGTGGATCTGCGCATTGTCGGCCAGGCGCGTTCCCCGCAGGCGCGGGGATGAACCGGGCCTCTAGGCCGTCGTACGCTGCTGCTCGTCGCGTTCCCCGCAGGCGCGGGGATGAACCGCCTGTGCCATCAGTGCTCAAGCGAGCTGGACCGCGTTCCCCGCAGGCGCGGGGATGAACCGCATTTATTGGACGTGTACGCGCATCGCTGGAGGCGTTCCCCGCAGGCGCGGGGATGAACCGGAACACGAAAAGTGTTGACCTTCTTTGCAGTTGCGTTCCCCGCAGGCGCGGGGATGAACCGTTTTTGAATTCGTCTGACTGAATCGCTGCCTTGCGTTCCCCGCAGGCGCGGGGATGAACCGTTTCTCCAGCAGAGCAAGGGCCTGTTCTAGCGGCGTTCCCCGCAGGCGCGGGGATGAGTCTGCGGCAGGTGCACGCAGTTGAACGGGATGCGTTCCCCGCAGGCGCGGGGATGAACCGGGCCAGGGGACCAGCTACGCGGTATATCTGGCGCGTTCCCCGCAGGCGCGGGGATGAACCGTCCGCGGAGACCGAGCCCGTGGCGTCCATCATGCGTTCCCCGCAGGCGCGGGGATGAACCGGACCTATGGCATTCAGGGCGAAGAGGGCAGGCGCGTTCCCCGCAGGCGCGGGGATGAACCGGCAGTCGCCTACCAGGATCTGGTGAGAAGGGAGCGTTCCCCGCAGGCGCGGGGATGAACCGAACGCCGACTCGATCTTGTTCGGCCGGGGCATGCGTTCCCCGCAGGCGCGGGGATGAACCGTATCCGGGGCTACCGATGGACTTGGCTCTTGCGCGTTCCCCGCAGGCGCGGGGATGAACCGTGATCCGTATTGAGTGAGGCTGGCTTCTTGGTAGCGTTCCCCGCAGGCGCGGGGATGAACCGTTCCTAGAGGAGCTGGCCAACGGCGTTTCCCCGCGTTCCCCGCAGGCGCGGGGATGAACCGTACCTACAGGCAGTCGTCAATGGCGGCACTCGGCGTTCCCC
Organism: Azotobacter bryophylli; assembly: GCF_042643485.1. Taxonomy (NCBI): domain Bacteria; kingdom Pseudomonadati; phylum Pseudomonadota; class Gammaproteobacteria; order Pseudomonadales; family Pseudomonadaceae; genus Azotobacter; species Azotobacter bryophylli. Next base: position 121,922 of record NZ_JBHRSJ010000035.1, read on the forward strand.
GCAGGCGCGGGGATGAACCGGCCAGAGAATTTATGCGGATGCTCCCCTCGGAGCGTTCCCCGCAGGCGCGGGGATGAACCGAATTGCTTGAATGTGGATTCGTGAGTGGGGCCGCGTTCCCCGCAGGCGCGGGGATGAACCGACAGGCCTGAAAGCCTGCCAACGCGAGGAGCAGCGTTCCCCGCAGGCGCGGGGATGAACCGCTGGCCGAGCTGACCGCTGATCCGTCCGCTGCGCGTTCCCCGCAGGCGCGGGGATGAACCGAGCCGGCTGTAGACAATATCGTTAGTTAGAACCCCGCGTTCCCCGCAGGCGCGGGGATGAACCGGTTGCCATGTTGGCCGGCAGGCCGAGCCATTGGCGTTCCCCGCAGGCGCGGGGATGAACCGGCGGCGGGTATTGAAGTGAGATGGCATGAGGAGCGTTCCCCGCAGGCGCGGGGATGAACCGCTGCTCGAACAGCTGCCGGTTGTCGGTCAGTCGCGTTCCCCGCAGGCGCGGGGATGAACCGCGTGGGTTTCGGCCGAGTGCAAGCGCGCAGGCGCGTTCCCCGCAGGCGCGGGGATGAACCGTTTGAATCAATGGCTGTTTGCGCTGACATTGAGCGTTCCCCGCAGGCGCGGGGATGAACCGTTTGAATCAATGGCTGTTTGCGCTGACATTGAGCGTTCCCCGCAGGCGCGGGGATGAACCGACGGAATACTTGGCCCGGCCCCTCTCCGATGCGCGTTCCCCGCAGGCGCGGGGATGAACCGCGCATGAGTGGGGAGGAAACGGCTGTCTGGATAGCGTTCCCCGCAGGCGCGGGGATGAACCGCCGGATTCCGGCAGTCTGCGCGGTGCTTCGCTGCGTTCCCCGCAGGCGCGGGGATGAACCGCGTAGGTGACGGTTTCCACCACCCTTACCTCCGCGTTCCCCGCAGGCGCGGGGATGAACCGGACGAAGAGGAACACGCCTTCGACCGACTGTCGCGTTCCCCGCAGGCGCGGGGATGAACCGGCATCCGAGTAGAAGCCGACGAACACGACGCCCGCGTTCCCCGCAGGCGCGGGGATGAACCGCGGAGTGGCGCAAGGATTCAGGGCCGTGGATCGCGTTCCCCGCAGGCGCGGGGATGAACCGCCCACCAGGGGGCGGGCTTGTGTGGGGGGCGAGCGTTCCCCGCAGGCGCGGGGATGAACCGGTGAGCTTGGTCGGATACTTCTGGATGCGCGCGCGTTCCCCGCAGGCGCGGGGATGAACCGGCCGCTTGAGGTCGTCGCCATGAACCGCAACCGCGTTCCCCGCAGGCGCGGGGATGAACCGGCCTGCGACTACGGCGCCCCCACCAGTCGTGAGCGTTCCCCGCAGGCGCGGGGATGAACCGACGCAGTGCGCGGGGTCTTGATAGCGCTTCATGCGTTCCCCGCAGGCGCGGGGATGAACCGAACCGCTCGTCGCGGCCGCGGCGCATGTACTTGCGTTCCCCGCAGGCGCGGGGATGAACCGCCGACCCCAGAAATGCTCGGCCTGCCATCAGGCGCGTTCCCCGCAGGCGCGGGGATGAACCGGGCAAGGGCAAGCGCGCCGAAGAGGACGACGAGCGTTCCCCGCAGGCGCGGGGATGAACCGTTGTCGTTCATCACGTCGTAGGCGGTCACAATGCGTTCCCCGCAGGCGCGGGGATGAACCGTCGGCCTCCGACACCGTCGTCGTCGGCAACAAGCGTTCCCCGCAGGCGCGGGGATGAACCGATATTCAGAAGCCAGCAGCCTGCGACTAGACAGCGTTCCCCGCAGGCGCGGGGATGAGCCGGTCCCGCGGATGGTGTTGATGGCCGAGTCGTTGCGTTTCCTGCCGGTGTTTTCCTGCGAAACCACCTTCCCCATAGGCTGCCTCACTGCGGCGTTGAGTTCGCTCGGCATGCCTTTCTCCGGTCGCCCGTCTCGCCGCCGCTAGCCATCCATTCACCGCAACTTCGGCAGGCCGGAATCGGTGACCGGCTCCCATCCTGCCGGATCGACCTGACGACCACGTCCCCGCTCGCGGCATCGGTCGTCCGATAGTCGGGACAGTGTGTCGCGATCCTCTAGGCTTTAAGGATGTGCATTGGCACAAGTGGCCGTCATCGGCAATTCCCGGTAGCGAGTCGGCGCCGGGGAAGATGAGCGGAGTTCTTCGCCGTGGCGGTCGGGTTCGATCCAGGTGAAGCCCGTGTCTTCTCGCCCGGGGCGGGAGGACGCGGGGTCGTGCGGCATCGGCTCTTTCATGTGCAGGAGGGTGAAATGACCAGGCATTCCGAAACATCCCATCACGAAGAAGCGGCCCATCAGGGCCATCAGGAAGGGGCGTCCGGCGGCAGGGCCGCCGCAGTGGACGAAGCGTCCGACCGGGAAGCCGCCGCGCGCCGCGAGGAGGCGGCCGCGGCCTTCGCCTCCGCGCCGCCCGCCGAGATGGCGGCTCCCGCGGTACAGCCCGTCGGCGCGGGGCTGGGTTCGGCGGGGAGCCGGGTGAAGGAGGGTATCGTCGGCAGCCTGCGCGGGATCGACGAGGTGGAGTCGCAGATCGTCTCGCTGGTGCGCGGCACGGTTTCCCAGACCCTGCAGGCGACGGGGGGAACGGCCGACGAGCTGGTGTCGACCACCCGGGACGTCGTCCGGGGTGCGCTCCAGGCCAGCGAGGAGGTGGGCGTGGGGCTGGTGACCAGCACCAAGAGCGTGGCCAAGGGGCTGGTGCTCGGTGTGCAGGACGTGGGCGGCGACGTGGCGACGGCGGCGGCGGAGCTGGTGGAATCCGTGGTGCGCAATGCCGCTTCCATGGGCGCCGATGTCGGCGTCACGGCCAAGCGCGCGGTGGACGGCGTGGCCGAGGCGGTCGCCGAGACGGGCGGCAACGTCGGCTCGGTGGTGGTGCGGGCGGCCGAGGCGGCGATCCGGGCGACGGAGGAGATAGGTCACGTGGCCGTCGGGGCGGTGAAAGGACTGCTGATCGGCGTAATCGGCGGGGTGCGCGAGGTGCTCGGGGCGGTGCTGCCGCGGGCGCAGACCGGCGCCGAGGCGTCCAGCGAGCCGCCCCGCGAGCGGGCGATCGCGCCGCCGGAACGCCGGGAAGAGGCCGCGCCGCCGCACGAGCATCCCCACCATGAGCGCAAGGCCGGCTGAGCCCGGCCGGCCGGGCGGGCGCCGGGCGGTCTCGCCGCTCGCCGCCTATCCCTCGAGCAGCCGGGCGGCGCGGTCCGTCACTTCCCAGGGCAGGCCGAGATCCATGCGGCCCATCTGGCCGTAGGCGGCGAGCCGGCGGAAGAAGCCTTGGCGCGACTGGGCCGGCAGGCTGCGCAGGCCGAACTGGCGCACGATGCCCGCCGGCCGGAAGTCGAAATGCCGGGCCACCAGCGCCGAGAGCGTGCCGTCGTCGCGCCGGCCGGTGCCGAAGGTCTCCACCTGCACGCTGACCGGGCGGGCGATGCCGATGGTGTAGGACAGCTGCACCTCGCATTCCTCGGCCAGGCCGGCGGCGATCAGGTTCTTCGCGGCATAGCGCGCGGCGTAGGCGCCGATCCGGTCGATCCGCGCCGGGCCCTTGCCGGACAGCGCCGCGCCGCCGTGGCGGGCGAAGCCGCCGTAGGTGTCCATGGCGGTCTTGCGCCCGGTGAGGCCGGAATGCACGCCGGGGCCGCCTTCGACGAAGGGCCCGTCCGGATTCACGAAGATCCGGGTGTGGCGGTCGAGGCCGATCGGTTCGTCGGCGAACGCGGGGCGGATCACCGCCTCCATCAGATCGTCGCGCAGGCGGCCCTGCCGGCCGGCGCACGCGGCGTCGTGGCTGGCGAGCAGGGTGAGGCTGTGGATGCGCGCCGGCCGGCCCTGGCGGTATTCGACGCCGACCTGGGCGCCGCCGTCGGGGCGCAGGCCGGGGAGCAGCCCCTGCAGCCGCACCGCCGTCAGCCGGCGGGCGAGCTTGTGCGCCAGCCAGATCGGCAGGGGCATGAAGCCCGGCGTCTGGCGGCAGGCGTAGCCGAACACGGTGATCTGGTTGCGGGCCGGAATCCGCTCGATCTCCTCCTCGGACAGGCTGCGCTCGTCGGCCTGGGGCCAGCCTTCGGACAGCGGTCCGGTGAAGGTGGTCATCACCGAGCAGGTGCGCGGATTGAAGCTGGCGTCCTGGTAGCCGATCTGCGCGATCACCTGGCGGGTCAGGGTCGGGATGTCGACCGACACGTCCGCCGGCAGGCTGGCGGCGACGAACAGCACGCCGGTGGAGACGGCGCACTCCACCACCATGTTGGCCAGCGGATTGAGGCGCAGGAGGTGATCGACGACGGCGTCGCTGATCACGTCGCACAGCTTGTCCGGATGCCCTTCGGTAACCGACTCCGAGGTGAAGACGAAATCGTGGCGCATGGCTTCATCCTGGCGAATGGGGCGGCCGGCGCGGGGCCGGCTTGGCCAACTGGTTGACGATGAGAGGGAGGGCGACGCCGCCGGCCACCACGGCCAGGTCGACGAGCCCGAGCGGCGCGAGCTGCAGCAGGCTGCGCAGCTGCGGGAGGAGCGGGCAGGCGAGCTGGGCGGCGCCGGTGCCCGCCAGGGTCAGCTCCAGGGTCCGGTTGCGCGGTAGGTCGCCGGCCCCCGGCCAGTCGCGCACCGCGCTGCGGCAGGTCCAGGCATGGGCGATCTGCGCCAGGGACAGCGTGGTGAAGGCCAGCGTCGAGGCCTGCGGGCCGGGGCCGTAGCGCAGCCGGCCGTAGCCCAGGGCGGCCGCGGCGCCGGCGGTCAGCAGCAGCGACTCGCGCGCTGCCCGCCGCAGATCGGCGCGGCCGACGATGGGCTCGTCCGGATCGCGCGGCGGCCGGCTCAGCACGTCGGGCTCGGGCGCCTCCACGGCCAGCGCCAGCGCCGGCGCCACGTCGGTCGCCAGGTTGATCCACAGCAGCTGCAGGGGCGTGAGCGGCTGGCCCAGGCCGGCGGCGATCGAGAAGAACATCAGCTCGATCTCGCTCAGGTTGGTCGACAGCAGGTAATGGACCGACTTGCGGATGTTGGCGTAGATGGTGCGACCGCGGCCGATGGCGGTCAGCATGGTCTCCAGTTCGTCCTCCTCCAGCACCACGTCGGCCACGCTGCGGGCCACGTCGGTGCCGCCGCGGCCCATGGCCACGCCGACGTCGGCGCATTTGAGCGCTGGTCCGTCGTTGATGCCGTCGCCGGTCATCGCCACGACCCGGCCGGCGCGCTGCAGCGCCTGGACGATCTGCAGCTTCTGGGCCGGGCTGACCCGGGCGAAGGCGTGGGTGCGTCGGGTCAGCCCGGCCAGGACGTCCGGCTCCAGCCGGTCGAGGGCGGCGGAATCGAGGATCGACAGCGGCGGCCCGCTCCCCGACAGATCCAGCTGGGTGCCGATGGCCTGGGCGGTGGCGCTCTGGTCCCCGGTGATCATCACCGTCTCCACGCCCGCCTGGTGGAAGCGCCGGATGACCTCGACGGCGCCGTCGCGCAGCGGGTCGGCCATGCCCGCCAGGCCGAGCCAGACCAGCGCCTGGCCGTCGTCGGCGCTCCAGTTCTCCTCCCGGGTGAAACCGTAGGCGAAGCCCAGCACGCGCAGGGCCCGCCCGGCCATGCCCTCGTTGGCGGCGAGGATGTCCTGGCGCGTGTCGTCGCCCAGCGGGCAGCGGCGGCCGTCGCGCAGATAGCTGCCGCACAGCGCCAGCACTTCCGGCGGGTTGCCCTTGACCGCCAGCAGCCGCCGGCCCGCCGCGCCGCGATGCAGCGTGCTCATGAACAGGCGGCTCTGGGAGCGGTAGTTCACCGCCAGCACCGGGCGCTTGGCGCGCAGCCCGGACACGTCGACGCCGCCGTCCAGGGCCAGGGCGAGCAGGGCGTTCTCGGTCGCCGAGCCGTGCAGCGTCGGCGCGCCGGGTGGGCCTTCCAGGGTGGATTCGTTGCACAGCGCCGCGATCTGCAGCAGCCAGCGCAGGTTGCGCGAGGGCTCCAGCTGGCGCACGTCGACGGCGCCGTCGCCGCCGGTGCCGACCTCCACGACGCTCATGCGGTTGCAGGTGAGGGTGCCGGTCTTGTCCAGGCAGATCACCTGCACCGAGCCCAGGGTCTCGACCGCCGACAGTTTGCGCACCAGCACCCGCTGCTTGCGCATGTCGGAGATGCCCAGGGCCAGGGTAGTCGTGGCCACCGTCGGCAGGCCCTCGGGGACGGCGGCCACGGCCAGGGAGACGGCCGCCTTGAGCATCGGCAGGAGGCCGAGGCCGCGGACCAGGCCGGTGGCGAAGACGGCGGCGCAGATCGCCCCGGACAGCAGCACGAGGCGGTTGCCGAGGTGGGCCAGCTGCTTCTGCATCGGCGTCTCGGGCGCCTGCGCCTCGCCGATCAGCGACTGGATGCGGCCGATCTCCGTGTAGTCGCCGGTGGCGGTGACCAGCAGCAGGCCGCTGCCGCCGGTCACCGTGGTGCCCATGTAGCCCATGTTGCGGCGGTCGGAGAGCGGGACGCGGGCCTCGGCCAGCGCCGCGCTGGTCTTGGCCACCGGCAGGCTCTCGCCGGTGAGGCTGGATTCGTCGATGCTGAGCTGGGCGGCCTCGACCACGCGGCCGTCGCCGGGCACATAGCTGCCCGGCTGCAGCTCGACGAGATCGCCCGGGACTATCTCCTCCGGCCGCCGTTCGACGCGGCGGCCGTTCCGCCGAACCGCGTTGGGCTGCAGGACCGTGCGGGTGAGGGTGCTGATGATGCGCTCGGCCTGCCGTTCGGTGAGAAAGCCGATCAGCGCGTTGGCCAGCAGGACCACGACGATGGCGCCGGCATCGACCAGGCCCCCGGTGATCGCCGAGAGCCCCGCCGAGCCGGCCAGCAGCAGCGCGGGCAGGCTGCGGAACTGCGTAAGGAGCATGGCCAGCGCCGAGCGCGGCACCGCCTCGGCGAGCAGGTTCGGGCCGTAGCGCTGCAGCCGCTCGGCCGCCGCCGCGTCGCTCAGGCCGGCGCCGGGAACGGTCCCGAAGTGGCGGATGAGCGCCGCGGCCTCCCAGGTGTGCCAGGCGCCGGTGGGCTGCTCCGCGGCATGCCCGGCGAGCCGGCGGATCGCCCGCAGTTCGGCGTTTTCCCGGGAGCGCCGGCCGCCCCGGAGTCTAGGCGGTGCGCTGGCCGCGGACGTTGGCGGCCCGGGCTGGAAGCGTTCGTGCAGCGCCTCGAGAATCCAGCCGCGCAGCTGGTCGAGGGACAGGCCGGGGTCGAACGCCACCAGCAGGGTGCCGGTGAGCGGGTTGGCCTGCCGCTGCCGCACGGCCGCCTCGCGCCCCAGGCGCTGCTCGAGATGCGCCGCCACGGCCGGGGTGCGATACAGGCCGCGGACCCTGAAGCGGGCGCGGCCGGGAACCGTCGAATGCAGGAGCTCCAGGAGCGTGGACGGCACGATGTCCCCCGATAGGCGAGCCATCGGTTATTTGTAGTACGCACGTGCTGGATGCGCGAGTCGAGGGGCCGCGCGGCAGGCCGGTCCGGCGACGGCTTCATCGTCGGGGGATGGGAGGCGCGGCGGGGATGCGGGATCAGATCAGGGCGGCGACCAGGGCGACGGCCGAGCGCTCGATGACGGTTTCCACCAGCTTGCTAGCGAAGCGGTCGACCAGACCTTCGGTGACCTGCGCCAGCTCGGAGCGGGGGGCGGGACGCTGGGCGGCGCTCGGGTGCCGCACGATGCCCAGCGAGCCGAGCGCCTGGAGGATGCGCTGGGCGTCGATCCGGTCGGTGTCGTAGCGGACCAGCAGGCTGCCGGTGGTGACGTTGGTCTCCACCGACAGGACGCCTGCCTGGCCGGCGAGGTGCTCACGGGCGGTGCGTGCCTTGCTGTCGTTGCGCCGCAAGGCGCAGGAGCGAACCCGCAGGCGGCCGGGCAGATGATGAAGGTAGGCGGTCATCCGAACTCTCTGAAAAGCAGCGGTATTGGAATAGGCGCGATCACAGCAGACGCGAATGACAACCATGTTACCCGTAGGGCGGGAGGCCGGGGGCGCCGACGGACGGAAGGGGCTGCCCTACAGATTCCCAGGCAGGCGGCTCCGGGACTGGCGTCTATGCTGGAAGGGGTGTGCGAAGCACCGATGGAGCCGGCGAGCGGGTCCATCGATCCTGTCCTGGGGTGAGCAGCCATACGGCATGGCGAGCGGTCCGCGGTTGCCGAGCGTCGGGCTCGGACGGGCAGCGGATGCTCGTCGCAGCAGTGGGGCAAGAGCGGTTCTTATCCACTCAACGTCATGGAGAGCGCATATGGCTGCGTTGGACGATGTCTTGAAAGGCAACCTCCTGGTCGGCGTGGTGGTGGGCGTGGCCGCCACGGCGCTGGCGCCGGTGCTGCTGGCGGCGGGGCGGCCGTTGCTGCGCTCCGCGGTCAAGACCGGCATCCTGATGTACGAGCGCGGGCGGGAGTCCGTGGCCGAGCTGCGGGAGCTGGTCGAAGACGCGGCGGCGGAGGCGCACGACGAGCTCGTCAGGTCCCAGGAGGCCGAGGCCGCCGCGGCCGCCGGGATGGTCGCCGCCTCGGCCGAAGCCGGGGAGTCCGCTTCCGACAAGACGGGGGCGCCGCAATGAGCCCGCAGCAGGCCTGGATCGCCCATTCGACGCAGGGCCGCACGCGCCTGCAGATGCCGGCCCTGCGCGGCGACCGGGGCGGGCTCGAATCCATCGCGCGGCAGCTCGGGCAGGTCGATGCGCTGGACGGCGTCACCGCCAACCCGGCCACCGGCAGCCTGGTCCTGCTCCATCGGGTCGGATGGGGCGAGCTGGCCGAGCGCATCGAGCGCAGCGGCGTGCTGCGTATCGAGGGGCCGCTGCCCGACATGGCGCCGCTCTCGCGCTGGGTCGCCGGGGTCGCCGACCGCCTGGATGCCGAGGTGCGGACCAGTACCAGCGGCAGCCTCGACCTCGGTTCGCTGGGCTTCGTCCTGATGATGGGCGCCTCCGCCCTGCAGCTGGCGCGGGGACAGGTGCTCGGGCCGGCGTCGAACCTGTTCTTCCTGGGGCTCACGTCCCTGGCCAGGTCCTTCCGGGCGGCGGCGACCAAGCCGCCGCCGGAGGCCTGAAGGCGGTCAGTCCGGGCTGTTGCGCCGGCAGGGGATGCCGATGGCCAGGCACTGGTCGTACAGCCGGCGCAGGGGGGCAGGGGCGTCGTGCAGGGTCTCGATGACTTCGCCGTCGTAGCAGAGGTGCAGGGACCATTGCCCCATATGATCGGTCAGTAGTTCCACGCAGAGCGCCCGCTCGGGTTGTCCCTCGGGCGCGATTCGACGGTCGTCTCCCATGGCAGTGTTCCTCCGGCTGTACGAAGGTCTCAATCTGGTCCGCCCATGTGACAGAAAACGCATCGGTCGGTAACCGTTCGTCGGCCATCCTCCTCCCTCGCCGCCGGCCGGCGCGCTGCCGCTCCGGACGATCCCATTGATCTGCGGCGTTTTTTCCGGGCGCCGCGCTGATCCAGGTCGTGCTCACAGTCCGCCGCTCCGCCGCGGACTGTGACCGGGTTCGTATTACTGAAAAGATCCGCCGGCTAGATTCCCCTCATCTCAACGCCAAGGAGGGCATACGGATGAGTATCGACACCATCATTTCGCTGGGACTGGCCGGCTGCGGTCTGTTCGCTTCGGGTCTCTACCTGGAGGGCCTGACCCGGCACGGGGTACGCCCGGAGCCCGAGCCGGAGGACGTCGTGGACGACGAGGTGCTGTTCTGCGGCTGGGACAGCTTCACCCCCGGCGAGCGGCGCCGGCGGCTGGCGCTCTATCAGCGCCGGGTGCGGGCGAGGATCGCCGAGCAGGAGCGGGCCTGGCTGAGAGCCCGGCTGCGGGAGAGCTCCGCACTCGCCGGCAACGAAGACCGGAATACGGATCGCCTCTGACGCGGATCGCCTCTCCGAGGGGGCGCCTGTCGGCCTCCCCGCACCTCATCGCCATGGAAGACAATCGATGACCATTGAAACCATTCTTTCCCTGGCCCTCGTCGGCAGCGGCGCCCTCACGGCCGGTCTGTACCTGGCCGGCCTGGAGCGGAGCGGGGCGCGACGCAAGGGCGAGGAACTCATCGAGCACGAAGAGCTTTTCTCCGGCTGGGACTGGCTCTCGGCCGACCAGCGCCACCGGCGCCTGGCGCACTATCACCGCAGGCTGGCCGGAAGGCTCTCCGAACGGGAGATGGCCTGGCCGAAGCGGCGATTGCGCTAGCCGGGGCGGGAAAAAGGGGCAGGTCGACGACCTGCCCCTTTTCGTTCCGGCCCGCGGTTCTCCGGCCGGACGGCTAGCGGTCCGGCTTGGGATCGGGACTCATCAGGGCGGTGCAGAACAGCGCGACCAGCCCCATGCCGATCAGGTAGAGGACGACGTAGCGGGGCTCGCCGTCGGCCATTTCCAGCAGCTGGGTCGACAGCATGGGCGCGAAGCCGCCGCCGAGGACGCCCGCCAGCTGCACCGACAGGGAGATGCCGCTGTAGCGGATCTCGGTGGGGTACTGGCGGGCGAACAGCAGGGATTCGGGTGCGTAGAGGATCGGGAAGACCACGCCCACGGCCAGCACCATCGCCCACCACACCAGCTGCTCGTCCCGGGTTCCCAGCAGGGCGAAGAACGGCTGGACGAAGGCGCAGAGCAGCAGCAGGCCGCAGAAGTACAGGCGCCTCTGGCCGATCCTGTCCGACAGGTGGCCGCACAGCGGCATGGTGATCAGGGACAGCACCGCGCCGGCACCGATGGCGGCGAGCAGATCGGCCCGCGGAATCCCCAGCTGGTTGGCGGCGTAGGCCAGGGCGAAGGTCACCGACATGTAGAACCAGGCGTTCTCGGCACTGCGTGCGCCGATGATGGTCAGGGTTTCGCGCGGATACCGGCGCAGCACCTCCAGCAGGGGCAGCCGCACCTTGCGGTTCTGCCTTTCGAGCTGCCGGAAGTCGGGCGATTCGGGCACCTTCAAGCGGATCAGCCAGCCCACCCCGAGCAGCAGGATGCTGGCGAGGAAGGGCAGCCGCCAGCCCCAGGCCAGCATGTCCGCCTCCGGCAGCCGTGCGACCGCGCCCATGGCCAGGGACGACAGGATCAGGCCGGCGCCGACCCCGGTCTGCGGCAGGCTGCCGTAGAACCCCTTGCGGCCCGGCGGGGCGTGCTCGACCGCCATCAGCACCGCGCCGCCCCATTCGCCGCCGACCGCCATGCCCTGCAGCAGACGCATGGCGACCAGCAGGATCGCCGCCCAGTAGCCGATCTGCTGGTAGGTCGGGATGAGGCCGATGGCGATGGTGGGGATACCCATCATCAGCAGGGTCAGCAGCAGCATGGATTTGCGGCCCAGGCGATCGCCGAAGTGGCCGAAGACGATGCCGCCCAGGGGCCGGCCGAGGAAGCCCACGGCATAGGTGGCGAACGCCGCGAGCACGCCGCTGATGGGATCGAGGGCGGGGAAGAAGATCTTGTTGAAGATCAGCGCGGCCGCGGTGCCGTACAGGAAGAAGTCATACCACTCGATGGTGGTGCCGGCCATGCTGGCCAGACCAGCCAGACGATGGGGCCGGAGGCGGGGCGCTGTCGACGCGCCATGGGCGGAAATCGCTTCGTTCATGGATGCCTCTGCGTAATTGTTGTTGTGCGAGGTTCGTGTGAAGCCGACTGCGCTGCAGGTTCCGGTTCCTGTCGCGGACCCCGTCGTTCCCGGCCGTCAAGTCCGATGCTAGCAGGGCAGGCCTCTCCGGCAATGCGGCGGAGCGCAGAGCCGGGTTGCGTTTCTGCACAGGCGCATCCCAGGCGCATCCGCGGGCTGGGCAAGGCGGCGGCGGCGCTGCATGATCGGGTCTGGCGTTTCTCCCAAGGCACGGGACATGGACTGGGACAATCTTCGCTTCTTCCTCGAATTGTCGAGGGCGGGAAAACTGACGGTGGCGGCCCGCCGCCTGGGCGTCGACCACACCACCGTGGCGCGGCGGGTGCAGGCGCTGGAGAAGGCGCTGGGGCAGCCGCTGTTCATCCGCGGCGGCTCGGGCTACAGCCCGACGGAGGCGGGGCGCCGGTTGCTGGCCCAGGTCGAGGCGATGGAAAGCGCCTACCTGGCCATCGAACGGGACGATGCCGATTCGGCCGACAACCTGTCCGGCCTGGTGCGGATCGGCGCCACCGAGGGTTACGGGATCGAGCTGCTGGCCGGGCAGTTGGCGACCCTGAGCCGGCGCTATCCCCATCTGGGCGTCGACCTGCTGGCCGTGCCGCGCATGGTCCACCTGGCCCGCCACGAGGCGGACATCGTCATCACCCTGGACCGCCCCGAGCGCGGCCCCTACATCATCACCCGGCTGACCGACTACGTGCTGCGCCTCTACGCCTCGGCGGACTATCTGGCCGGCCATCCGCCGATCCGCGGGCGCGACGACCTGCGCCAGCACTGCTTCGTCAGCTACATCGAGGATCTGCTCTACAGCAAGGAGCTGCACTACCTGGACGAGATCGGCCGGCCCCGGCAGATCGCCCTGCGCAGCACCAGCATCCTCGCCCAGCAGCGCGCCGCCGCGGCCGGCGCCGGGATCGCCATCCTGCCCAGCTTCGCGGCGCGCCGGGACCCCGCACTGGTGGAGCTGCTCGCCGACGAGGTGGAGTTCACCCGCACCTTCTGGATGCTGATGCCGGTGGAGAGCAAGGACCTGGCGCGGATGCGGGTGACTTGGGACTTCCTGCGGGAAACGGCGGCGCAGCACCAGGACCTGCTGATGGGGCGTTGAGCCCTTCTTTCAGCCTGGCGATGCTTCCGTTCCCGTTGCCCATCGCGGATGAATCCGCTCCTACAGGTCGGACATGCCCTGTGGGAGCGAACCTGTTCGTGGCTGCAGGCAGCGCCTATCGCGGAGCAGTAGGCCGCTCCTACAGCGGGTAGTGGGCCAGCTCGCGGGCGATCAGCAGGCGCTGGATCTCGCTGGTGCCCTCGTAGATCTGGGTGATCCGCGCATCGCGGTAGTAGCGCTCCACCGGATAGTCCTCCAGATAGCCGTAGCCGCCGTGGATCTGGATGGCCTTGGAGCAGACCCGTTCGGCCATTTCCGAGGCGAACAGCTTGGCTTGGGAGGCCTCCGACAGGCAGGGCAGCCCGGCGCTCTTCAGCCGTGCGGCGTGCAGGATCAGCAAGCGTGCGGCGTTGAGCCGGGTGTGCATGTCGGCCAGCAGGTTGGCGATGCTCTGGTGTTCGGCGATCGGCTTGCCGAACTGCACCCGCTCGCGGGCGTAGGTCAGGGCCGCCTCGAAGGCCGCGCGGGCGATGCCGAGGGCCTGGGCGGCGATGCCGATGCGTCCGCCCTCTAAGTTGGAGAGGGCGATGGCCAGCCCCTTGCCGCGTTCGCCGAGCAGGTTCTCCGCCGGGATGCTGCAGCCGGCCAGCGTCACCGCGCAAGTGTCGGAGGCGCGCAGGCCCATCTTGTGTTCGCTGCGTTCGACCACGAAGCCGGGGGTGTCGGTGGGCACCAGGAAGGCCGACAGGCCCTTCTTGCCCAGTTGCGGATCGGTCACCGCGAAGACGATGGCGAGCCTGGCGCGGCGGGCGTTGCTGACGAACTGCTTGGCGCCGTCGAGTACCCAGCGGCCGTCCTTCAGCTCGGCGCGGGTGCGCAGGTTGTGGGCCTCCGAGCCGGCCTGCGGTTCGGTCAGGCAGAAGCAGCCGATCGCCCGGCCGGCGGCCAGCTCGGCCAGCCAGGCGTCCTTCTGCGCCTGGCTGCCGTATTGCAGTAGCGGGCCGCAGCCGACCGAGTTGTGGATGCTCATCAGCGCGCCGGCGGCGCCGTCGCCGGCGGAGATTTCCTCCACGGCGAGGGCGTAGGCGACGTAGTCGATGTAGCTGCCGCCCCATTGCTCCGGCACCACCATGCCGAGCAGGCCCAGTTCGCCCATCTGCGCCACCAGGGCGTCGTCGATCCAGCCGGCCTTCTCCCAGTCGCGGGCGCGCGGGGCGATCTCGCGGCGGGCGAAGTCCCGTGCCAGGTCGCGGATCATGCGTTGCTCTTCGCTCAGTTCGATGTCCTGCATCGCGCTCACCTCTCGTTCGGTCAGGCCTGACGGCGGGGTTTGCTGGCGGCGGCCGGCCGGAAATCGGCGAAGAAGGCCTGCACCCGCTTCGCATCGACCTCGGCGAGAGTCGGCGGATTCCAGCGCGGCGTCTTGTCCTTGTCGACCAGCAGGGCGCGCACGCCCTCCATGATCTCGCCCTTGGCGAACCACTGGCGGTCCAGGTGCAGCTCCAGGGCGAAGCAGTCGGCCAGCGAGAGTTCGCCGCCGCGGCGCAGCAGCTCCAGGGTCGCGCACAGGGCCAGCGGCGAACGGCCGTCCAGCAGCCGGACGGTCTCCTCGGCCCAGTCGCGGTATTCCGGACGCCGTTCGGCCTGCAGCGAGGCGCGGATGGCGGGCACGTCCGGCTGGGAGAAGTGCGCCTCGATGGCCGGGTGCAGGGCCTTCAGCTCCGCGCCGGCCAGGCGGCTGGCCGCCAGGGTCGCGAGCAGGGTGCGCAGCGCCTCGGCCGGGTGCACGTTCCAGCGCATCTCGTCCAGGCAGCGGTCCAGCTCGGCGAACTGTTCGCTGGGCAGGCACCAGTCGGCCAGGCCGGCATAGAGGGCATCGGCGCTGCGGATCGTCACGCCGGTGACGCCCAGGTAGGTGCCCAGCTCGCCCGGCAGGCGCGAGAGGAAGTAGCTGCCGCCGACGTCCGGGAAGTAGCCGATGCCCACCTCCGGCATGCCCATCTTGGTCCGTTCGCTGACCACCCGCAGCGCGGCGCCCTGGACCAGGCCCATGCCGCCGCCGAGGACGAAGCCGTCCATCAGCGCCAGCACCGGTTTCGGGTAGGCGTGGATGTACTGGTCGAGGGCGTATTCCTCGACGAAGAAGACGTCGTGTTGGCCGTCGGCCCGCAGGTAGCTGTCGTACAGCCAGCGGATGTCGCCGCCGGCGCAGAAGGCCTTCTCGCCGTTGGCGCGCAGGACCACGGCGAGGATTTCCGGGTCCGCGGCCCATGCCTGCAGCTGCCGGTGCAGGAGGCGGACCATGGGCAGGTTGAGGGCGTTCAGACCGGCCGGGCGGTTGAGGGTGAGGTGGCCGATGCGGTTGCGCACCGCCGCCAGTACGGGGGCTTCGCTCATGCCTGGGCATCCTTGCGGTAGAGGTTGATGATGGCGGAGAAGTCCAGGCCGCCGTGGCCCTGGGCGCTGAAGGTCTGGTAGAGCTGCTGGGCGAGGGCGCCGAGGATCACCGGCTGGCGGGCCTGCTTCGCCGCTTCGCTGGCCAGGCCCAGGTCCTTGAGCATCAGGTCGGTGCCGAAGCCGCCGGTGTAGCCGCGGGCGGCGGGGACGTTGTCCATGACGCCGGGGAAGGGGTTGTAGGTGTCGGAGCTCCAGCAGCGGCCGCTGGAGGTGTTGAGGATGCCGGCCAGCACCTGCGGGTCCATGCCCAGGGCGACGCCCAGGCTCATGGCCTCGGCGACGCCGATCATGGAGATGCCGAGCAGCATGTTGTTGGCCACCTTGGCGACCTGGCCGTTGCCGGCGCCGCCGCAGTGGACGATGTTCCGGCCCATGGCGGCGAGGACCGGCTGGGCGCGGTTGAAATCGGCCGCCTCGCCGCCGACCATGAAGGTCAGGGTGCCGGCGGCGGCGCCGCCGGTACCGCCGGAGACCGGCGCATCGAGCATCGGGTTGCCGTGCGCGCGGGCGGCGGCGGCCACCTCCCGGGCGCTCAGCGGGTCGATGGTGGAGCTGTCGATCAGCAGGATGCCGGGGCGAACGTGGGCCAGCAGGCCGTCCTCGCCGAGATAGACGCCCTTCACGTGGGCGGAGGCGGGCAGCATGGTGATGACCAGCTCGGCGTCCGTGCCGGCCACGGCGGCCGGGGAAGCCGCCGCCTTGGCGCCGGCCTCCACCAGACCGGCCACGGCGGCTTGGGACAGATCGAAGACGGTCAGCCGATGGCCGGCCTTGAGCAGGTTGCGGGCCATGGGCGCGCCCATGTTGCCGAGTCCGATGAATCCGATGTGCATGGTGGTGTCCTCTTGTTCTTGTTATGGGATGGGGCGGCTGGCGCCGGCTGTAGGAGCAGATTTATCTGCGAAAACTAGAAGCATCGCGAATGAATTCGCTCCTACGGCTCTCCGGCAAGGGACCTCGTCAGCGGTTCCTGAAGCTGGGCTTGCGCTTCTCGACGAAGGCGGCCATGCCTTCCTTCTGGTCCTCGGTGGCGAAGGTCGAGTGGAACAGCCGGCGCTCGAAGTGGATGCCCTCGGCGAGGGTGGTCTCGAAGGCGCGGTTGACCGCGTCCTTGGCCATCATGGCGATGGGCGCGGACATCTGGCTGATCTTCTCGGCGGCGGCCAGGGCTTCCTCGATCAGCCGGTCGGCCGGCACCAGACGGCTGACCAGACCGCAGCGCTCGGCCTCCTGGGCGTCCATCATGCGCCCGGTGAGGACCATGTCCATGGCCTTGGACTTGCCGATGAAGCGGGTCAGCCGCTGGGTGCCGCCGGCGCCGGGAATGGTGCCGATGGTGATCTCCGGCTGGCCGAACTTGGCGGTGTCGGCGGCGATGATGAAATCGCACATCATCGCCAGCTCGCAGCCGCCGCCCAGGGCGTAGCCGGCCACCGCGGCGATGCTCGGCTTGCGGAAGGTGGTCAAGCGCTCCCAGCTGGCGGTGATGAAGTCGGACTTGTAGACATCCATGTACGACCAGTCCTTCATGGCCTTGATGTCGGCGCCGGCGGCGAAGGCCTTCTCGCTGCCGGTGATGACCACCGCGGCGACGCTGTCGTCGGCTTCCAGCGCATCGAGCAGGGCGCTCAGCTCGGCGGTCAGCTCCGGCGACAGGGCGTTCAGCGCCTGCGGGCGGTTGAGGGTGATCAGGGCGACCTTGCCGTGCATTTCCAGCAGCAGGTTCTGGTAAGTCATGACGCTGTTTCCTTCTTTCTTCTGGCACTCCCCGTCGGAGAGCCGGAGGAGTGGGGGCGAGAGCGCTGGGGTGGGAGCGCTCTCCGTTGCGTGCGGCGGGAACGCCCCGCCGCGTAGAGGTTACTTGAGAGCGATGGTGGTGTTCACCGGGCCGCCCACCTCGTTCTCGTCGAACCAGCGCGCCGTGACGGTCTTGGTCTGGGTGTAGAACTGCACCACCTGCTTGCCGTACGGGCCCAGGTCGCCGAGCTTGGAGGCCCGCGAGCCGGTGAAGGAGAAGATCGGCACCGGCACCGGGATCGGCACGTTGATGCCCACCTGACCGACGTCGATCTCCTCCTGGAAGTGGCGGGCGGCGGCGCCCGAGCGGGTGAAGAGGGCGGTGCCGTTGCCGTTGGGGTTGGCGTTGATCAGGGCGATGGCCTCGTCCAGGGTGTCGACCTGCATCACGCAGAGCACCGGGCCGAAGATTTCCTCGCGGTAGACGCTCATCTGCGGGGTGACGCCGGAGAAGAGAGTCGGGCCGACGAAGTTGCCCTGCCCGTAGCCGGCGACGACCGGGTTGCGGCCGTCCAGCTCCAGCCGGGCGCCTTCCTGCACGCCGCGCTCGATCAGGCCGCTGACCCGGTCCAGGGCCGCGCGGGAGATCAGCGGGCCGAGATCGGCGCCGGGCTCGGTGCCGGCGCTGACCTTGAGGCTCCTGGCCTTGGCCACCAGCTCCGGCAGCCATTCCCGGGCCTCGCCGACCAGGATCGCCACCGACAGCGCCATGCAGCGCTGGCCGGCCGCGCCGAAGGCGGCGCCGGCCAGGTTGTTGAGGGTCTGTTCCTTGTGCGCGTCGGGCAGGACGATGGCGTGGTTCTTCGCTCCCATCATGCACTGCACGCGCTTGCCGGCCAGGCTGGCGCGCTGGTAGACGTGGCTGCCGACCTTGGTGGAGCCGACGAAGGAAACGGCTTTCACGTCCGGGTGGTCGCAGAGCAGGTTCACCGCCTCGGCGCCGCCGTGGATCACGTTGAGCACGCCCGGCGGTACGCCGGCCTCGAGGGCCAGCTCGACCAGGCGCATGGTGACCATCGGGTCCTGCTCGGAGGGCTTGAGGACGAAGGTGTTGCCGGTGGCGATGGCCATCGGGAACATCCACAGCGGGATCATCGCCGGGAAGTTGAACGGGGTGATGCCGGCGCAGACGCCGAGCGGCTGCAGCAGGGTGTAGGTGTCGACGCCGCCGGCCACGTTGTTGGCCAGTTCGCCGAGCTGCAGGTTGCCGATGCCGGCGGCGTGCTCGACCACTTCCAGGCCGCGGAACACGTCGCCCTCGGCGTCGGCCAGGGTCTTGCCCTGCTCGGCGGTGAGGATCGCCGCCAGCTCCTTGATGTTCTCCCGGATCAGCTGCTGGTACCTGAGGAAGATCCGCGCGCGGGCGCCGATCGGCGTCTTGCGCCAGGTCTTGAAGGCTTCCCGGGCGCTGGCCACCGCGGCGTTCATCTCCGCTTCGGTGGCGAAGGGCACGCGGGCCAGGACTTCCTGGGTCGCCGGGTTGACGACATCGCGCCATTGGCTGGTCCTGGACTCGACGAACTGGCCGTCGATCAGCAATTTCACGGTGGGGAGGGAGCTGGACGTGGTCATGGGGATCTCCGCCTGCTAGGCATTCTTCATTCTTGTTGTTATCGGAGCCCGTTCGCGATCCGGCCAATCGAGGTGCGGCCGACGTACAGCCGCTCGCGAACGGGTCCCTGGGCGCCTCGCCGACTGCCGCGAGGGGGATGGGTCGATCCTAGCAATGCAAATTTGTTCGGGACAATCGCGGGCCATGCACAGGCGATGTGCAAAATCGCACAGCCTGCGGCCCGCACCGCGGGGACGCCCCGGAAAGTATGGCTCCTGGCGCGGGTGACGCCGGCCCGCGGGCGCGACTCGCGCGGCGTCTGCGGGGCGCCTTTCCCGGCACGAGCTATTATGGATCATGTGTCGCTCTGTTCCCGGTCTGGCCCGGATGCGTGAAGGAGTCGCGAGTGGTCAGTTCCGCTTCGCCGCCACCGGCGTCGAGCATCCGCTCGATGCGACAGCAAAAGGATTTCCCCCTGAGCCAAACGAGGAGTAGTAGATGAACATGCCATCCCGGCCCGTGACCGACGATCAGGCCCCCCCGACGACGCCGACCCGTTCGGAAAACCCCCTCGACCTCAAGGTCCATGCGGCGATGGCGCGGGCCACCTCCTCGGTTTCGCCGATGTCCGTACTGCTCGCCCTGTTCGACTGGGCCGGCCATCTCGCCGGTTCGCCCGGCAAGCAGTTCGAGCTGGTCAACCTCGCCTTCGAGCAGGGGCGCCGCCTGTGCAAGTACGCCTGCGAGGTCGCCAGCGCCTCGCCCGACTGTCCGGCCCACGAGTGCGTCGATCCGCCGGCCAAGGACACCCGCTTCGTCGCCAAGGAATGGCATCACTGGCCGTTCAACCTGATGCACCAGTCCTTCCTGCTCACCCAGGAGTGGTGGCACGCTGCGACCCACGGGGTGCGCGGGGTGTCCAAGCACCACGAGGACATCGTCGCCTTCGGCGCGAGGCAGATGCTCGACGTCTTCTCGCCCGGCAACTACCTGCCGACCAACCCGCTGATCCTGCAGCACACCGTCGAGAGCAGCGGCACCAACCTCTGGCGCGGCATGCTGCACGCCCTGGAGGATGCCGAGCGGCACGCGGCCGGCCACCCGCCGGCCGGCGCGGAACGCTTCGTGGTAGGCCGCGACGTGGCCGCGACGCAGGGCAAGGTGGTGCTGAAGAACCGCCTGATCGAGCTGATGCAGTACTCGCCGACCACCGAGACGGTACGCCCGGAGCCGATCCTGATCGTGCCGGCCTGGATCATGAAGTACTACATCCTCGACCTGTCGCCGCACAATTCGCTGGTGAAGTACCTGGTCGACCGGGGGCACACGGTCTTCTGCATTTCCTGGAAGAACCCGGGGTCCGAGGAGAGCGACCTGGGCATGGACGAGTACCTGCAGCTCGGTTTCTTCGCCGCCCTCAACGCGATCAACGGCATAGTGCCGGACCGCAAGGTGCACGCCACCGGCTACTGCCTGGGCGGCACCCTGCTGGCGATCGCCGCGGCGGCCATGGCCCGCGACGGCGACCAGCGCCTGGCCTCGATCAGCCTGTTCACCGCGCAGACCGATTTCACCGAGCCCGGCGAGCTGGCGCTGTTCATCGACGAGAGCGAGGTCAGCCTGCTGGAGGCGCAGATGCAGGACACCGGCTACCTCACCGCCGGGCAGATGGCCGGCGCCTTCCAGCTGCTGCGCTCCAACGACCTGCTGTGGTCGCGCATGGTCGGCGAGTACCTGATGGGCAAGCGAGCGCCGATCAACGACCTGATGGCCTGGAACTCCGACGCCACGCGCATGCCGGCGCGCATGCACAGCCAGTACCTGCGGCGCCTGTTCCTCAACGACGACCTGAGCGAGGGGCGCTACCCGGTGGACGGCCGGCCGATCTCCCTGAGCGACATCTCCACCCCGATCTTCTGCGTCGCCACCACCAAGGACCACGTCGCTCCCTGGCGTTCGGTCTTCAAGGTGCACTACCTGACCCCCGCGGAAATCACCTTCGTGCTCACCAGCGGCGGCCACAACGCCGGCATCGTCAGCGAGCCGGGCAAGCCGCGCCGGCATTACCAGGTGCTGAAGCGGGCGGTGGGCGGCAACTACGTCGGCCCCAACGCCTGGCTGGCCAGGGCCCATCGCCACGAGGGCTCCTGGTGGCCGGAGTGGTCCGCCTGGCTGGACGAGCGCTCCGGCGAGCCGGTGGCCCCGCCCGCGCTGGGGGCGCCGGAGCGCGGCTATGCCGCCCTCGAGGACGCGCCGGGGCAGTACGTGCGCGAGAAATGAGCCCGCTGGCCCAGCCGGCACCGCTCCCACATCGGAGGAGAACGTCATGTACCTCGATCCCCAGTCCTCGCTGGCCTTGTACAAGGTCAACCTCAAGTTCTATTTCCGGCTCTGCGATCTGGTACGGGAAAACCTCTTGAGCTGGAGCGATGCCGGCAACCGCGCCCTCAACACCTGCGCCGCCGATCTGGAAACGGCGGCGACCCGCCTGCTCGACGCCGGCGACTGGCGGACCATGGGCTTCGTCGTCGGCGATCTGTACTGGAAGGCGCTGCAGTCGCAGACCAACGCCATGCAGCACATCGTGGAAACCATCGTCGGCAGCCATAGCTCTTCCGTCTCGGCTCTGCAGGAGGCGATCTCGACCTGGCAAAAGGAGAGCGCGGAGGCCCTGAAGGAGACCACCGGCGCTATGCCCATCAGCACCACCCTGCAGGACTTCATGCAGAACTATCTGCACGTGCTGACCCCGCTTCCGGGACGGGCCATCAGCGCGCCCGCATCGCGCCGGCTGCATTGAGGGCGGGGGCCAGCGGCCGTCTCCCGACCGCCGCCGCGCGAGGCCGATCTCGTTGATGTCCACGTCATCCGGCTGTTCGAAGGCGCGGGCCGCGGGTACGTCGGGTGCACGACCACTTGATCGCCTGCTTCGCCGAGCCGCGGCGTTTTCCCAAGCAGGAGCGGGCCTAGGTCACAACTTGGGCAGGGCCGGTTGGGCGCCGGTGGCGTTGGACGAGCAGTTCTGGCAGTCGTTCGTGGGGTTCTGGCAGAGCGCGTCCCGTTTGAAGCTGACCGTGAAGCAGGTGCCCCGCGGCGCGTTGGAATGCACGCAGACGCGCCAGCCTTGGTGCTGGCAGATCCGCTTGACGATCGACAGCCCCAGTCCGAGGCCCTCGCCGCGGGCGTGCTCGCCGCGCACGAACGGCTGGAACATGCGTGCCTGCTGGTCGGCGGGGATGCCGATGCCGGTGTCCTCGACGTGGAAGCCGCCGTTTTCCAGGACCAGCCGCACCTTGCCGTTCTCGGTGTAGTGCAGGGCGTTGCGCAGCAGGTTGGACATGACCGCGCGCAGCAGGGGAGCGTTGTAGATCCCCTCGTCGGCGCCGGTCTTGGCCACCTCGAACGCCAGGCCCTTCTCGATGATCTTCGGCCCCCAGCGCTTCTCCTGCTCCTCGGCGATGCCGAGCAGGCTGGTGCTGCTGCTGAATGCGGACTCTTCGGCGTTGTCGCGCGCCAGCAGCAGGAAGGTCTGCACCAGGTCGTGCATTTCATCGGCGGCGCGGCGGATGCGGGCGACCTGGTCTTTCGCCCGTGGCGGCAGGTCGGCTTCGCCGAGCAGTTCGCAGGAGCCCTGGATGACCATCAGCGGCGTGCGCAGTTCGTGGCTCACGTCGCTGGTGAACAGCCGCTCGCGCTCCAGGCTCTTGTGCAGCTGGCCGATGGCGTCGTCGAAGGCCGCCGCCAGGCGACCGACCTCGTCGTTGGCGTACTGCGGCGCCAGCGGCCGCGCCAGTTGGTCGCGCCGGCGGACCTGGTTGGCCAGCTTGGTGATGGGGGCCATCACCCGCCGCGCCAGCAGCCAGCCGAGCAGCCAGGCCACCGCGACGCTGATCAGGAAGCCCGCCAGCACGACGTCCAGCAGCGCCCGCTCGCGGGCCTCCATCTCGTGCTGCTCTTCCATCAGCAGATAGCGCTCGCCGTCGATCACCCGCATGTAGGCGTAGTAGGCCTCGTTGCCCTTGACCATCTCGGTGAAGCCCTCCGGGATGTTGTACATCACATCGGGCATCTGGTAGTCGCGGTTGTTCGTGGCGAAGAAGTAGGTCTTGTAGTCCAGGCGCGGCGGCAGGCCCTTCTTGAGGTCCTGGTTGATGATGGCGTCGAGTTCGCGGCCGAGCTCCTGGGAGGCCAGATAGCCCTCGATGAACTGTACGATGCCGACGATGCTGAGGGAGAAGATACCGCTCACCACCAGGGTCATCAGGGTGAAGGCGATGACGATGCGCCGGGCGAAGGGCTGCTTGGAGCCTGAGATCACTGGTCTTTTCTCCCGTCGCGTTGCCGCGACGCGGTGGTCCTGGCCTTACTGGACATCCGGCGACTCCGCCAGGCGATAGCCGACGCCATGGATGGTGTGCAGCAGGGGAGTGGGGAAGGGCTTGTCGAGAGCCTGGCGCAACTGGTGGATGTGGCTGCGCAGGCTGTCGCTTTCCGGCAGGTCTTCGCCCCACAGGGCTTCCTCGAGGAAGTCCCGGCGGACCACGGCGGGGCTCTTCTTCATCAGGATCGCCAGCAGCTTGTAGCCGATGGGGTTCAAGCGAATGGACTTGCCGCCCCGAGTGACGGAGAGGGTATCCAGGTCGTAGTGCAGGTCGCCGACCCGCAGCTCGCGCTTGCGGCTGCCCTGGGTGCGCCGCAGGATCGCCTCGATGCGCGCCACCAGCTCGGACAGGGCGAAGGGCTTGACCAGGTAGTCGTCGGCGCCGACGTTGAGGCCTTTGACCCGGTCGTCGAGGGCGTCGCGGGCGGTCAGCATGATGATCGGCGTGTCGCTGCCGGCATCCTCGCGCAGGCGCTTGCAGACCTGATAGCCATCGATGCCCGGCAGCATGACGTCCAGCACGATCAGGTCGTAGCCACCGGTGGCCGCCAGGTGCAGTCCGCTCAGGCCGTCCTGGGCGCAGTCGACGGTATAGCCCTTGAGTTCCAGGTAGTCGAGCACGTTGGCGAGGATGTCACGGTTGTCTTCTATGACCAGGATGCGCATGGAGCGGTCTCTTCGCAGTGGATTGAGTCGGGGCGGTCCTCCCGGGCCTGGAGCCGCGAGGGCGATACGGTCGAGGCGGCGGGGCTGAACGCCCGGCACACCTTAGCCGACGGATTGTAAAAAATATGTCGAGTCGCGGCAGGCAGTCCTGCCGTTCATTGTGCGCCGGAACGGCCGTACGGGCGACCCCGGTCTGCCGGTGGGGCAGTGAGTTCCGTTCTTGATCTAGCATGGTGCATTCGTCTGCGCTATGATCCTTTGGTCGTAGATTTTGGCCGCCGAGAGGTGGCCGGCTATGAGCGGTAGGATCGACGCACTCCCAACCCTCCTCTTTGCCCGGCAATGCAACGGGCCTTGCCGGAGGACAGGTCGTTGGACCGCGATGCCGCGAAATCGGCTCCGCAGGCATTTCGCTGCGATTCGCCGAGGCCGGTCGACCGGCCGAACCCCAGGGAAGCATGCAGATGTGTATGGCATGCATCTTGATTGGGAGAAAACCGAGGCGCGGCCACCTCCCTGGCCGTCATGCCACCCATCCATAGGGAAATGGAAAAGGAGACTCTCTATGAGCAAGCTCTTGATGCTGGGCATCCTCCGCGTTGTTGCCTTCGAAACCTTCCTGGCCGTCCTCCTGGCCTGCGTGCTGTTCTTCGCCGTACTCGGCCTGGCGCTGTTCGATTGGGTCCTGCCCCGGAAGAAGGCGCAGACCGCGGAAGGCGAGGTCTTCTACGACATATGACGAGCTGGCGAGGGCTCCCTTGCCACGTCTTCTGATTCCGTCACTCGACACTGGCGTCCGATTCGTGCCCGAAGTGGGGCAGGGCGCGGGCGTCGAGCGTCCGTCCCCGTAACGGTTGCGTCGCCCTGGGAAACTCCTGAGTGGCCCGGCCGGTCTACCTTTAGTCCCTTGCACGCGCCCGTCGGTCGACCGGGGTGTCCTGGCAGCAGGTACGGCAGCGGCTATCTTTGCAATAGCGCTGCGGTATCCGGTGGCGAAGCCGGCCGCGTTCGCAGCGATGGGGAACCATCGGGAGCCGTGCCCCCCAAAGGATTTCGGACGGAGGAACCTCCATCGTGCACATCGCCGATATGACCATGTTCTACACGCCGAGCAGCGGTGGCGTGCGTACCTATATCGAGGCCAAGCACCGACGGCTGCGCCTGTATTCCGGTATTCGGCACAGCGTCCTGATCCCCGGGGAGAGCCTGCGCGAGCAGGGCGAGATCTACGAGATTCCCGCGCCCCTCCTGCCGTTCGGCAAGGGCTACCGCTTTCCCCTGCGACGCCAGCCCTGGTGCCAGCAGCTGGAGCGCCTGCAGCCCGACCTGATCGAGGTCGGCGATCCGTACCTGACCGCCTGGGCCGCACTGGAGGCCGGCCGGCGGCTGGATATCCCGGTGATCGGCTTCTACCACTCGGATCTGCCCCTGCTGGCCAGAAAGCGCGTCGGCGAATGGTGCGGCGATCGGGTGAACCGCTACGTCGCCCGTCTCTACGGCCATTTCGACCGGGTGCTGGCGCCCAGCCGGGTGATGGCGGAGAAGCTGGTGCGGCTCGGTCTGCAGAACGTCTACGTGCAGCCGTTAGGGGTCGACCTGGAGATGTTCAAGCCGGAGCGGCGCGACCCCGAGCTGAAGCGCAAGCTCGGCCTGGACGAGTCGACCCGGCTGATGATCTTCGCCGGTCGCGGCTCGCGGGAAAAGAAGCTGAACATCCTGCTGGAGACCGCCCGCAGCCTCGGCCGCGGCTATCACCTGCTGCTGGTGGGGCCCGACATGCCGGAGCGGGTACCGGACAACGTCACGGTGATCAACCGCTACTGCCCGACCCCGGAGGTCGCCCGCTATCTGGCCAGCAGCGACGTGCTGCTGCATGCCGGCGACCAGGAGACCTTCGGCCTGGTGGTGTTGGAGGCCATGGCCTGCGGCATCCCGGTGGTCGCGGTGCGTGCCGGCGCGCTGGCCGAGATAGTGCCGTTCAGCGCCGGTCGCCTGTGCCGGCCGAACAATCCCAAGGCGATGGTCTCGACCGTGCGCGAGCTGTTCGCCAGCGATGCGGCGCGGCTGGGACGCCTGGCGCGCCTGCACGTCGAGTCCTATCACGCCTGGGACGCCGTGGTCGCCGGCCTGCTCGCCCACTATCACGCCGTGCTCGGTACGGTCGAGCTGCCGGTCGCCGTGCATGTCTAGTTTTCTACTGGTCCTGCATGACGTTGCGCCCGAAACCTGGAGCGATTATCGGCGCTTCGTCGAGGAGGTGGACGCGCTGGGACCGGTTCCGATCACCTGGCTGGTGGTGCCGGACTTCCACAGCCGCCAGCCGCTGGAAGCCCATTCGGGGTTGCGCCGGCGGCTGGAGGAGCGCTTGGCCCGCGGCGACGAGCTGGCGCTGCACGGCTACTTCCACCAGGACGACGGGGTGGCTCCGCGCACGCCCGGCGACTGGCTGATGCGCCGCATCTACACCCACGAGGGCGAGTTCTACCGGCTGGAGGAAGCTCCGGCGCGCCAGCGTCTGGAACGCGGTATGGGACTGTTCGAGCGCCTCGGCTGGCCGCTGCACGGCTTCGTCGCCCCGGCCTGGCTGATGAGCGACGGCACCCGCCGCGCCCTGCGCGACAGCGGGCTCAGCTACACCAGCGGCCTGCATCATCTCTACCGGCTGCCCGACTTCCAGGCCGTGGCTGCGCCTGGCCTGACCTGGAGCGCCCGCAGCGCCTGGCGGCGCGGCGTGTCGCGGCTGGTCTGCGCGGGAACCGCGGCGCTCCACCGCCAGGCGCCGGTGGTACGCCTCGGGCTGCACCCGGTGGACATGCGCCATGAGTTCTCCCGGGCCTACTGGCTGCGCCTGCTGCGGCGGATGCTGGAGGACGGACGGCGGCCGCTGACCAAGATCGACTGGTTGCGCCAGCAGGAGCAGGGCGCGAGCGCGACTGCATGAGCCGCAGTCTCTGGCTGCTGCTGAGCGCACTGCTGGTCGCCCTGCTGATTCCCCTGCTGTTCGGCGGCACCGGTCTGTGGCGGCAACTGCGCGACTTCCCGGCCGGCCTGCTGCTCGGCATGCTCGCCATGATCCTGCTCTGCTGGAACCTCAATGCCCTGCGTCTGCGCCTGCTGCTGCCGCGCCACCGGCTCGGCCAGAAACGGGCGCTGGGCATCGTCATGGCCACAGAGTTCGCCATCTGCGCCACTCCCGGCGGCGCCGGCGGGCCGCTGACCCTGATGGCGCTGCTGATGCGCAACGGCGTGGCGCCGGCGCAAGGGACCGCCACCTTCGCGGTGGATCAACTGGTCGATCTGCTGGTGTTCGCCTGCGCGCTGCTCGGCATCCTGGTCTACGGGCTGTCCCATGCGCTGAATCCGCATCTGGCGACGCTGCTCGGCGCCAGCGTGTCGCTGCTGGGCGGCGCTCTCGTGCTGCTGGTGCTGCTCGGGCGCTTTCACCGCCACATGTTCCGCTTCAACGGGCGCATCCTGCGCCGGCTGGGACTGAGCGCGCGCCGGCGCTTCAGCCTGGGGCGCAAGGTGATCCGCTTCCGCAATGCGCTGCGCCAGAGCCTGCGTCTGCCGCGGACCTTGTTGCTCGGGGTGTTCCTCATCAGCAGTGCGCACTGGGTCGTGCGCTACAGCGTGCTCTACCTCGCCCTGCGCGGGCTCGGTCGCGAGCTGGACTGGGCCTGGACCTTCCTGGTGCAGATGCTCGCCCTCAGCGCCGGGCAGATCAGCCTGCTGCCGGGCGGGGCGGGAAGCGCCGAGCTGGCTTCGGTGGCGCTGCTGGCGCCGCTGGTGGGCAAATCGACCGCCGCGGCGGGCATCCTGATCTGGCGGGCGGTGACCTACTACTTCTACCTGCTCGCCGGGGCGCCGGTGTTCCTGCACCTGGCCGGGCGACCGCTGCTCAGGCGGTTGGTGCGCTACCGACAGTCATGAGCTACCGGTCGCCGAAAACGAAGAACCGGCCACGAGGGCCGGTTCCGAGGGGACGTAGCGGCGATCAGATCACCTGCACTTCGTCCGCCTGCATGCCTTTCTGGCCTTTCACGGCCACGAAGGAGACCTTCTGGCCTTCCTTCAGGCTCTTGAAGCCGCCGGATTGGATGGAGCGATAGTGGACGAACAGATCGGCGCCGCTCTCGGGAGTGATGAAGCCGTAGCCTTTCTCATCGTTGAACCACTTGACGGTACCGTTTTGACGGTTGGACATGGATGACTCCTCGTACAAAGTTGGAAGCTGTGCCCGGTATGGACCAGGCGGTGACTGAGTGCAAAGAGTCAGGAAATCGAAACACGATCAAACGGCGATCAGCTAAAACGATTTGCGGTGGCACATGCAAACAGCCGACTCACCATACCTCTCCGGCGCCCGATCAACAATCCTTTCTTCGGGTACTTTTCACGATCGGTTATTCCGTTCCCGTGTCGTCGTCCGCCCGGCGGCGAATTTTCCGCTAAGGTTAAAGAAGGTTCCCACGCTGGCAGAGGAGGAGAACATGGAACTGCCCGTCCATAGCCTGACTTCCCTGTTCGATCAACTGGGCCTGCCGTCCGACTACGACAGCATCGAGGCCTTCATCGAGAGCCATTCTCCGCTTCCCAACGGCGTCAAGGTCTCCGAAGCCCCGTTCTGGACCCAGGCGCAGTCCACGCTCCTGCAGGACGAGCTGCAGAACAACGCCGACTGGGCGCCGCTGGTCGACGCGCTGAACGAGCGGCTGCACCAGTCCGCCGGCGCCTAAGGCTCCGGCTCCCGGGGCTTTCGCGACGGCTTCCCTTTCCACCGACTGGAAGGATGCGGCAGATGAAGAAGGTTCTGGTTCCCTTTGACGGTTCGGAAAGCGCCAAGCACGCCCTGCTGTACCTGGTCGACCTGGCCGAGGATATGCCCGGTCTCGAGGTACATCTGGTGAACGTGCAGGCACAGCCCATGCTCTACGGCGACTACATCACCGGGCCGACCCTGGAGACCCTGGTCGACGCGGCGCTCGAGCACGCCCGCAAGCTGAACGCCGGGGGCGCCGCCATTCTCCGCGCCCACAACATTCGCACCAGCACCCACGAGCTGCTCGGCGACACGGTGAGCGAGATCGCCAAGGCGGTGACCCAGTACGACTGCGATACCGTGGCCATGGGCACCCGCGGAATGAACAACCTGTCCAACCTGGTCATGGGCTCGGTGGCCACCCGCGTTGTGCATCAGGTGCCGGTGCCGGTGCTGCTGGTCAAGTGATGGCAGCGGACGATCATTCGAGATAGAGCTGGTTGCAGGCGCTGCGTATCTTCTGCACCGCGATGCTGTTCCTGACCCCCGGCAGGTTATCCAGCAGGCACTGGTAGTAGGCCTTTTCCCGGTCGAACAGGAAGCCCCCCTCGTTGTGCAGCTTGTTGCAGGCCTGGGCGATGAGCATGGCGGCCTGGTTCTCCTTGGCCTGCTTCTGGTACTGGAGGATGCAGCGGGAATACTCGTCCTCGCTGTCGGAGAAAGCCACCGCCCAGGTGCAGCAGAGCAGCAGGAGCAGGGCGAGCCAAGACCGCCGGCTCATGGGACGGCCGGGGCCGGCCCGCGGCACGCCGTTCTCAGATCGTCTTCTTGAAGCGATGCCATTTCTTCTCGCCGCTCATCACCCAGTGGGGCATGGCCTCGCCGGTGCCGGCTACTTCCAGCCGCGGGTGATGCCGGACGACCTGCTCCAGCACGCCTTCCTGGGCCGGCTCCACATCCACGAAGAACACATGCTTGCCCTGCTGCAGCTTTTCCTGCAGCGGACGGAACAGCCGGTTCCGGCTCTGGATGCCGAAGAAGCCGCCTTCCCAGGTGCAGAAACCGAAGACCACCAGGGCCAGGAAGACGAAGGGGACCCAGCCGGCGAAGCTGTCCGTCCAGCCGCTGAGATGGGCCACCACCAGGATCAGGACGGCCAGCGTCAGGCCGATGAACAGGCCTCTTCTGCCGGAGTTGACCACATCGGTCTTCATGAAGGATGGCACGCTGTGCAGGCGCTCGTGGTGGTCGAGCTCGGCGTCCCGCTCGCTCAACACGTGGATCTGCTCGGTGTCGATACCGCTGGCCTCCAGCTCCTGCTCGACCCGCTCCAGTTCGTTCAGATCGTCGCTGACGTAATAATGCCGATTCATCGCACACCTCCCGTTTCGTCGGATACCTACGTCCCGGAAAGAGATCGGCCCGACCGGGCCGGAGCCGCATGATCGGGTGCCATTCCTGAGTCTAGTACCGGTGGTTCGACGAGGGCGCGCAAGTCCGGCGACGCGGCGCTTTTCCGCCGGACGGGCTCTGCGCCCGGCGGGGCGTCCCGCCGGGCGCAGGCGCGGAGGAGGGTTCAGTCCTGCTTGTTCTTGAGCAGGTCGGCGAGGCCGGCCAAGGCCTTGAAGGTGGTCTTCGGCCCGAGATCGGCGCCGGGCCGGGGCGCGGTCTGGTACTGGGCGTCGGTGTAGCGGGAGTGCTCGTTGTCGTGGCAGTACAGGCAGAGCAGTTCCCAGTTGGAGCCGTCCTCGGGGTTGTTGTCGTGGTTGTGGTCCTTGTGGTGGACCGTCAACTCGCTGAGACGCTTGCCGGAGAACTCCCGCGCGCAGCGTCCGCAAACCCAGGGAAACATCTTCAGTGCCTTTTCCCGGTAGCCTTGTTCGCGCTGGCTATAGGGGACGTAGGGCTTGTTCGTGCTCATAAGACTGGCCTGTTCGGTGACTGTGATCGACTGGGAAACGCGGGCATCCCTCGCGAACGCCGCAGCCGATATGGGGCATCAGTTCGGCTGTCCGGTCAATAGGGCGAAGGCGGGCGGCTCAGTGCTGGGCCCGCCAGAGGATCGCATAGCCCAGGCCCATCATCAGCCAGCCGGCGAGGGGGTGGAAGACGCTGCGCCACAGGCGGCTGTAGGGAGTGAAGCCGACGCCGTGGATGAAGCCGCAGGAGATCCCCCACATCACCAGCGACAGCAGGCCGTGGCTGTAGTGGGCCTTGTCGTCGAGCATGGCGGCCGGGTGGATCAGCAGCAGCAGGGCCAGCGGCGCTGCCAGCAGCAGGGAGACAGCGCGGAAGGGTCCGCGCTGCAGCCAGGAACGGGGCTCAATCGTCACCCGCGGGCTCCTCGTCCAGGCGCTGGGTGGTCTCCAGCCAGAGGGCGTTGATGATGCCGAAGCTGCAGGCCAGCAGCACTCCGAGAATCCAGGCGAAATACCACATCGTGTTCTCCTTGCCCGCGCGGACGCGGGCGTCTGTATCGGGTCATGGGCGCGGGGGGAAGAGCCCCGCGCCGGTCAGGCTCGTTTCAGTACAGCCCGTGCGGGTTGGCTTCGATGGTCCTGTTGCTCAGCCGGCCCCACATGCGCACGTAGCACCACAGGGTGTAGGCGATGATCAGCGGCACGAAGACGCTGGCCACGCCGAGCATGATGCCCATGGTCTTGTGGCTGGACGCCGCGTCCCACAGGGTCAGGCTGGAAGCCGGGTCGAGGGTCGAGGGCATGACGAAGGGGAACAGGGCGAAGCCGGCGGTGCAAATGGTGCCGATGATGGCCAGGCTGGTGCCGAGGAAGGCCAGGCCGCCGCGGCCGATCTGGGCGCCGAACAGGGCCAGCAGGCCGCCGCCCAGGCCGACCAGCGGCGCGAGGCGGGTCAGCGGGTAGCGGCTGTAGTTGGCCAGCCAGCCGGCGTTGTCCAGCGCCACCTGCTTGTGCAGCGGGTTCAGCGCCGCGCCCAGATCGTCGAAGCCGCCGACCAGGCTGAAGCCCTGGATGCTGGTGGCCAGCCAGGCCCCGGCGCCGGCGAAGGCGCAGAGGAACACCAGCGAGCAGAGGCGGGTGGCCTGCCGCGAGCGTTCGAACAGGGCCGAGTCGGTGCGCAGCATCAGCCAGGAGCCGCCGTGGGCGCAGAGCATGCTCAGGCTGACCACGCCGGCGAGCAGGGCGAAGGGATGCAGCAGGGAGAAGAACGAGCCTTCGAAGGAGGCGCGCATCATCGGGTCGAGGCGCAGCGGCAGGCCGAGGAACAGGTTGCCGAAGGCGACGCCGAACAGCAGGGCCGGCAGCGCGCCGCCGGTGAACAGGGCCCAGTCCCAAGCGTTGCGCCAGGTCGGGTTCTCCAGCTTGCTGCGGTAGTCGAAGCCGACCGGGCGGCAGAACAGGCCGAAGAGCACCAAGAGCAGCGCCCAGTACAGGCCGGAGAAGGCCGCGGCGTAGACCATCGGCCAGGCGGCGAAGAGTGCGCCGCCGGCGGTGATGAACCAGACCTGGTTGCCGTCCCAGTGCGGGGCGATGGTGTTGATCGCGACGCGGCGCTCGTTGTCGGTCTTGCCGACGAAGGGCATCAGCGCCATGGCGCCCATGTCGAAGCCGTCGGTGAGGGCGAAGCCGATCAGCAGCACGCCGATCAGCACCCACCAGATGAGTTTCAGTGTTTCGTAATCGAACATGGCGTGTTCCTCATGCGTGGACCGGCGGGGTTTGCTTCTGCGCCGGGCGGGCGGACCGTTCGGCGGCCTTGGCGGCGAGCTCGAAGTGGTAGCGGCCGGTGTGCAGGCTGGACGGGCCGAGGCGGGCGAACTTGATCATCAGGTACAGCTCGACCACCAGCAGCAGGCTGTAGAAGCCGACCAGGGCGAGTATCGAGCCGATCAGGTCGCCGCTGGACAGGCTGGAGGCGGACAGATGGGTCGGCAGCACCTCGCCGATGGACCAGGGCTGACGGCCATGCTCGGCGACGTACCAGCCGGTCTGCACGGCGATCCACGGCAGCGGCAGGCTGAACAGGGCGAACTTCAGCAGCCACGGCTTGTACTCCTCGTTCCGGCGTGCCGAGGCCCAGAAGGCGCAGCCGAACAGGACCAGCATCAGGAAGCCCGAGGCGACCATGGCGCGGAAGCTCCAGAACAGGCTGAACACGTTGGGAATGGTGTCCAGCGCGGCGAGCTTGATCTGTTCTTCGGTGGCGTCGACCACGTTCGGGGTGTACTTCTTCAGCAGCAGGCCGTAACCGAGATCCTGCTTGAGCTCCTTGAAGGTCGCGATGTTTTCCGCGCTCTTGTCGCCGGCGCGCAGTTTTTCCAGCAGGGCGTAGGCCTGGATGCCGTGGCGGATGCGCTCCTCATGCTCGGCGACCAGGTCCTTGATGCCGGTCACCTGGGTATCCACCGAGCGGGTGGCGATGAGGCCCATCAGGTAGGGAATCTTCACCGCGTAGTCGGTGCGCTGCTCCTTCTGGTTGGGCAGGCCGAACAGGGTGAAGGCGGCCGGCGCCTCCTCGGTCTCCCACTCGGCTTCGATGGAAGCCAGCTTGGCCTTCTGCACGTCGCCGACCTCGTAGCCGGATTCGTCGCCGAGAATGATCGCCGAGAGGATCGAGGCCAGGCCGAAGGCCGCGGCGATGGCGAAGGAGCGGCGGGCGAAGCCCAGGTCGCGCTTCTTCAGCAGGTAGTAGCTGGAGATCGCCAGGACGAACACGGCGCCGGTGACGTAGCCGGCCGATACGGTGTGGACGAACTTGACCTGGGCCACCGGGTTGAACACCAGGGCGCCGAAGTCGACCAGCTCCATGCGCATGGTCTCGAAGTTGAATTCGGCGCCCACCGGGTTCTGCATCCAGCCGTTGGCGATCAGGATCCATAGCGCCGAGAGGTTCGAGCCCAGCGCCACCAGCCAGGTCACGATCAGGTGCTGGACCTTGGACAGGCGATCCCAGCCGAAGAAGAACATGCCGATGAAGGTGGATTCGAGGAAGAAGGCCATCATGCCCTCGATGGCCAGCGGCGCACCGAAGATGTCGCCGACATAGTGGGAGTAGTAGGCCCAGTTGGTACCGAACTCGAACTCCATGGTGATGCCGGTGGTGACGCCGAGGGCGAAGTTGATGCCGAACAGCTTGCCCCAGAACTTGACCATGTCCTTGTACACCTGTTTGCCGGTCATCACGTAGACCGACTCCATGATGGCCAGCAGGAAGGTCATGCCCAGGGTCAGGGGGACGAACAGGAAGTGGTACATCGCGGTCATGGCGAATTGCAGCCGCGAGAGATCGACGACGGTTTCCGAGATCATCTCGGTTTCTCCTCGTTCAAGGTCAAAGAATTCGGGGTTCCAAGCAGGTGGGCTCCGACCCGTTCGCTGCCGTCCAACGGTACGGTCGGTTCGCTGAACCAGACCATCTTGATGGCCAGCAGGATGACCAGCTTGAGCAGAAGAACGACGCCCATTTCCCGCACCAGCGGGATTCGCCAGGGTGATGGTGGAGTAGTGGATAGCGGCACGCAGACTTCTCCGTTATTGGCATCGGGGATCGGAGAGGCCGTCACTGCTGCAGGACGCGTCGCTGAGCGATCGATTCAGAGTCGATCGCGCGTACCGGGGAGTGAGCGTTCGCAGGCGACTATCATTCGGCGGCAGATATCGGCGAAATCGATCACAGGATTTTGGTTGTCGAAAAAAGGCCCCCCTCGCGGGGGACCGTTGAATACAGCAAGTGCTGATGGTGACTTGAACGGTTCGTGGAAACCTTAGCGTGCTCAAGACAGTGCCAGTTTCTGGCGCCGGTTCCCTGGCCGCCAGTGCGACAGGCTGACACAGGGAGGGCAGGCCCCCGCGCGCGCTCTGCCTTGGGCAGGGTTTTTCCGCGGGGGTGTGGCGGGCTGTCGCAGAATCAGACTCGCAACCAGCGTCGGAAGCCGCTTCCGGTGCGGGTGCCCAGCGGGCACCAGGCGAAATCCCAGGGGGAGGGCGGGAGTTCTTCCTGTTCGGCCGGTACCGGGTGGAGGAGGGGTTGCCCGCTGTTCTTCCAGTCGAAGATTGGCGTTGCCGATCCCTGCCAAGTGAGTACCACACCTACCGCCTGGCTGTCATCCGTGGCCACCCAGCGGGCGGCCGAGGCGATCATCAGGGCCTCGATGTGTTCTTCCTCGATCTCCTGGCGATAGTCGGACTCCAGCAGCCAGCGGCAGACCTGCAGGTGGAAGCTCCAGTTCAGCGTGATGTGCCGCCAGTAGGCCCAGGTCATGAACTCGCGGAAGATCCGCGTGCCGTCTGGCGGATCGAGCTTGAGCAGGGCCGGGCAGACGTCGAACAGGGTGTGCCAGTACGGCAGCAGCCGGGCGTCCAGGTGGACGAAGCTGCGGGCGTTGCCCGGGTAGTCGGGAAAGGGTTGGATGCCGGTGCGGGCGTCGGCAGGGCGAGCTTGTTTATCCATCGTCATGCAATCCGATAAGAGCCGTTCTTGACTCGACGCGGCCGGAGCGGCGCCGAGGGAGGATCTGTCCGAAGAGTTCTGGCAATCGCGCAAGAGCCCGTCGGGCGTGTCGATGCGTCAGATGGATAGTGCCGGAGAGGCCCTCGGGTTTAGGCTGGGCCAGGCGTAGCGGGGCGGGGACTTGGCCCGTCGCTCCGGCGGCAGGCGCACGGTGCCGATGCATCCACGCAGCAGCAGCCAGCCCAGGCAGAGCAGCAGGGCGATGTTCAGGGTGACCGGGTGGCATAAGGGACAGTTGATCGGCAGGTCCGGTGCGGCGGTGAGCAGGGCCGCCGGCGGGGGATCGTCGGTTCCGGCCGGGTTGTCGGCCAGGCAGAAGGCGCCCTTGCCGAGAA
The DNA here is from genome assembly GCF_042643485.1 of Azotobacter bryophylli. NCBI lineage: Bacteria > Pseudomonadati > Pseudomonadota > Gammaproteobacteria > Pseudomonadales > Pseudomonadaceae > Azotobacter > Azotobacter bryophylli. The sequence continues at coordinate 157,088 of NZ_JBHRSJ010000035.1, forward strand.
GCAGGCCGAGCCCCACGTGGGTCGCGTGGTTGAAGCTGCAAACGAGGGCGTTGACCAGCAGGCCGGCGCACAGCAGGTAGGCTATGTGCGAGCGATCAGTTCTGGCCGGTTTCGTGGTGCTCACCGACTCACGCTCCTGTCCAGACGGGCTTGACGGAATCTGCTGGCATTATGACCTAAATTAAAACTTGAGTGTGAAATGCTTGGCATCATTTCCGCACCGCGTTTGTCCGTCGTTTTCCGGGGGAAGCCCTCGGCATAGAGCCCTTGCGAGAGCCGACGGGCATTGGTCAGTATTCGCAAAGAGATTGCTCCCGCCGTACAAGGAGAAGGCATGTCCGCAGTTCTCGAAGGCCGAGTCGACGCCGTGCGCGGCGCGGTGATCGATGTGATCTTCATCGCCACCCTGCCGCCGATCGGCGATGCCCTGGCCATCCTGCGCGACGACAAGGCGCCGCTGCTCGCCGAGGTGCAGGCGCATCTCGACACCCGGCGGGTTCGCGCCATCGCCTTCGCCGAGACCGCCGGCCTGCCGCGCGGCGGCCTGGTGCGCGCGCTCGGCGGGCCGCTGACGGTGCCGGTGGGCGAGGCGGTGCTCGGCCGGCTGCTGAACGTCAGCGGCGAGATCGGCGACAAGGGCGCGGCCCTGCCCGCCGACGTGCCGCGCCGGCCAATCCACCGCGCGCCGCCGCCGCTGGCGGCGCAGAGCGTCAGCCGAGAGCTGTTCGCCACCGGCATCAAGGTCATCGACCTGCTGACCCCGCTCGGGCAGGGCGGCAAGGCCGCGATGTTCGGCGGCGCCGGGGTCGGCAAGACGGTGCTGGTGATGGAGCTGATCCACGCCATGGTCGAGCGCTATCGGGGTATCTCGGTGTTCGCCGGGGTCGGCGAGCGCTCCCGCGAGGGCCACGAGCTGCTCCTCGACATGCGCGGCTCCGGTGTGCTCGAGCACACCGTGCTGGTCTACGGGCAGATGAACGAGCCGCCCGGGGCGCGCTGGCGGGTGCCGCTGACCGCCCTGAGCATCGCCGAATACTTCCGCGACGAGCGCCGGCAGAACGTGCTGCTGCTGATGGACAACGTGTTCCGCTTCGTTCAGGCCGGCGCCGAGGTCTCGGGCCTGCTCGGCCGGCTGCCGTCGCGGGTCGGCTACCAGCCGACCCTGGCCGACGAGGTGGCGGCGTTGCAGGAGCGCATCGTCTCCCGCGACGGGGTGGCGGTGACCGCCATCGAGGCGGTCTACGTGCCCGCCGATGATTTCACCGATCCCGGGGTGACCGCTCTGGCCGCCCACGTCGACAGCATGGTGGTGCTGTCGCGGGCGATGGCTGCCCAGGGCATGTACCCCGCGGTCGATCCGATCGCCTCCTCGTCGCTCCAGCTCGATCCGCTGGTGGTCGGCGAGGCGCACGTCGCCGTGGCCACCGAGGTGCGCCGGGTCATCGAGCATTACCGAAGTCTGCAGGATGTGATCGCCCTGCTCGGCATCGAGGAGCTGGGCGTCGAGGACCGCCGCATCGTCGGCCGGGCTCGTCGCCTGCAGCGCTTCCTGACCCAGCCGTTCGCCGTCACCGAAGCCTTCACCGGCCTGCCGGGGCGCTCGGTGGCGCTGGCCGATACCCTGGCCGGCTGCCGGGCGATCCTCGCCGGCGAGTGCGACGACTGGCAGGAGAGCTCGCTGTACATGGTCGGCACCCTCGACGAGGCCCGCGCCAAGGAAGAGGCGGCCCGCCAGGCCGGGGGCCGGCCGTGAGCGCGCCCCTGCACCTGCTGATCGCCACGCCGCAGCAGATCCTCGTCGACTGCGCCGACGTGGTGTCCCTGCGCGGCGAGGACGCCAGCGGCGGCTTCGGCCTGCTGCCCGGCCACGTCGACTACCTCACCGTGCTCGAACCCACCGTGCTGCGCTGGCGCCGCGCCAGCGGCGAGCGGGGCTACTGTGCGGTGCGCGGCGGTGTGCTCAGCCTGAGCGGCGGCGAACTGCGCATCGCCTGCCGCGAGGGCATCGTCGGCGAACGTCTCGACGAGCTAGCCGCACGCGTCCAGGAGGCGCGCGAGGCGCAACGCGACAGCGCCCGCCGGGCGCGGGTTGAGCATCTGCGCCTGCATACCCGTGCGGTACGCCAGCTGGTGCGCTACCTGCGCGCCGAAGGCGAGACGCCGTTCAATCCCGAGGGAGAACCCTGATGCAACCGGACGAGAAGACCGACCGCAGCATGGACGCCGCCGCTCGCCGTGCACTGCGCCGGGAGGAGCAGGCGCGCACGGATCCGGAGCCGTCGCTGGGACGCCGGCTGGGGCAGATCGGCGTGCTCGGCTGGGCCATCGTGGTGCCGCTGCTGATCGGCCTGCTGCTCGGCCGCTGGCTCGATCGTCTGCTTGGCACCGGCGTGACGTTCTCCGCCGCGCTGCTGTTCCTCGGCGCCGCCGTCGGCCTGTGGTCGGCCTGGCGCTGGATGCACCGTCAATGAAGGAGTGATTGATGAATCCCGCTATCGCCGGACAACTCGCCGCCGGACTGTTGGTCGGCCTGCTCGCCGGCGTCTGGCATTTCGCCCTGCTGGCGCTGAACCTGCGCCTCTACACCGGGGGACGGGTCGCCGTCGGCCTGTGCCTGCAACTGCTGCGCCTGGGGCTGACCGTCGCTGCGCTGGCCAGCCTGATCCGCCTGGGGATCGGCGCCGTGCTGGCCGGCGCCCTGGGCCTGCTGCTGGCCCGGCAGTGGCTGGTGCGGCGGAGGGCGACGGCATGACCCATTCCCCCCTGGTCAGCGAGACCCTGTTCCAGCTCGGGCCGGTGCCGGTGAGCAAGGCGGTGGCGGTGACCTGGCTGCTGCTGGGACTGCTCGGCCTCGGCAGCTGGCTGCTGACCCGCCGTTTGAGCCTGCGCCCGTCGAAGTGGCAGAGCGTGCTGGAGCTGCTGGTCGAGACCCTCGACGGGCAGATCCGCGCCACCATGCAGGTCTCGCCGGAGCCGTACCGTGCCCTGATCGGCACGCTGTTCCTGTTCATCCTGGCAGCCAACTGGAGCGAGCTGATCCCCGGTATCGAGCCGCCCACCGCCCAGCTGGAGACCGACGCCGCGCTGGCGCTGATCGTGCTGGCCGCCTCCATCGGCTACGGCGTGGCGACCCGCGGCCCGATGGGCTACCTGCGCACCTTCGCCGAGCCGAGCTGGGTGATGATCCCGCTGAACATCGTCGAGCAGCTGACCCGCACCTTCTCGCTGATCGTGCGGCTGTTCGGCAACATCATGAGCGGCGTGTTCGTGCTGGGCATCGCCCTGTCGCTGGCCGGTCTCCTGGTGCCGATTCCCTTCATGGCGCTGGATCTGCTCACCGGGGCGATCCAGGCCTACATCTTCAGCGTGCTGGCGATGGTCTTCATCGGCGCTGCCGTGCAGGACGCCGCCCGCCCGCATTCCGAGAGCAAGGAGTAGTTGCATGGACAACCTGATCGAGATCGTCAGCATCATCGCCGCGGCCGTCGCCGTCAGCTTCGGCGCCATCGGCCCGGCCTTCGCCGAGGGGCGGGCGGTGGCCGCGGCTATGGACGCCATCGCGCGCCAGCCGGAAGCCGCCGGCAGCCTGTCGCGCACCCTGTTCGTCGGCCTGGCGATGATCGAGACCATGGCCATCTACTGTCTGGTGGTGGCGGTGCTGCTGCTGTTCGCCAACCCCTTCGTCCACTGAGCGAGGCCCCATGACCCTGGATTGGTGGAGCCTCGGCCTGCAGGCGATCAACGTAGTCATCCTCGTCTGGCTGCTGTCGCGCTTTCTCTTCAAGCCGGTGGCGAAGATCGTCGCCGAACGCCAGCAGGCCGCCGGCCGGCTGCTCGACGAAGCGGCGGCGGCCCGCGACGCCGCCGAAGCGCAGCGCGCTGCCGCCGAGGCCGAGCGCAACGAGCAGGCCAGCCAGCGGGCCGCCGGGCTGCAGGCGCTGGAGCAGGAAGTGGCGGCGATCCGCGCCCGTCTGCTCGAGCAGGCCGAGGCCGAAGTCGAAGAGCGGCGCGCCCGGGCGGAGCAGGCCCTGGCGGCGCAGCAGCGCAGTGCCCAGGCGCTCGCCGAGCAGCGCGCCACCCGGCTGGCCCTGGACGTCGCCGCGCGGCTTCTCGGGCGCTTGCCGGACAGCGTGCGCGTCGGTCCCTTCATCGACGGTCTGGCGACCGGCCTCGACCGCCTGCCGCCGGCCGTGCGCCAGGCTCTGGCCGCCGAGACCGGGCCCTTGACCCTGCTCGCGCCGCGGGCGCTGGCCGACGGGGAGCTGGAGGAGTGCCGCCGGGCGCTGGCCCGGGCGCTGGGCCGGGCTCCCGAGCTGAACCTGGCCGTCGAGCCGGGGCTGATCGCCGGCCTCGAGCTGGAAGGCGGCAGCGCCGTGGTGCGCAACAGCTTCCGCGCCGATCTGGCGCGCCTGAACATGGAGTTGAGCCAGCATGACGCCACCCCTGTCTGAAGCCGCCGCCGACGCCTGGCTGGAGCGCAGCCGCGAGGTGTTGGCGCGTACCGCGCTGGAGCCGGAAGCCGGCGAGATCGGCCGGGTCGAGCGGATCGCCGACGGCATCGCCCAGGTGTCCGGGCTGCCGGGCGTGTGCCTCAACGAACTGCTGCGCTTCGCCGACGGTAGCCTCGGCTTCGCCCTGACCCTGGACAGCGAACGCATCGGCGTGGTGCTGCTCGACGACGGCAGCGGCATCGCCGCCGGCTCCGAGGTGCGCAGGACCGGCGAAGTGATGCGGGTCCCGGTCGGCCCCGGCCTTCTCGGCCGGGTGGTCGACGCCCTCGGCCGGCCGCTGGACCGCGACGAGCCGGTGGCGGCCGAGAGCTGGCTGCCGATCGAGCGACCGGCACCGGCGATCATCGAGCGCGACCTGGTCAGCGAGCCGGTGGCCACCGGCGTGCTGATCGTCGATGCGCTGTTCGCCATCGGCCGCGGCCAGCGCGAGCTGATCATCGGCGACCGGGCCACCGGCAAGACCTCGCTGGCGCTCGATGCCATCGTCAACCAGAAGCATTCCGAGCTGATCTGCGTCTACGTCGCGGTCGGCCAGCGGGCCAGCGCCGTGCAGCAGGCGATCGAGGCGGTACGCCAGCACGGCGCTGCCGAGCGCTGCGTGTTCGTCGTCGCCCCCGCGGCGTCGGCTCCCGGCCTGCAATGGGCGGCGCCCTTCGCCGGCTTCAGCATCGCCGAGTATTTCCGCGACCGCGGCCAGCACGCGCTGATCGTCATCGACGACCTGACCAAGCACGCCGCCACCCACCGCGAACTGGCGCTGCTGACCCACGAACCGCCGGGGCGCGAGGCCTATCCCGGCGACATCTTCTACCTGCACGCCCGGTTGCTGGAACGCGCCGCCAAGCTGGCGCCGGAACTGGGCGGCGGCTCGCTGACCGCCCTGCCGATCGCCCAGACCGAGGCCGGCAACCTGGCGTCCTACATTCCCACCAACCTGATCTCCATCACCGATGGGCAGATCGTCCTCGACAGCCACCTGGCCGCCTCCAACCAGCACCCGGCTGTGGACGTCGGCCTGTCGGTCAGCCGGGTCGGCGGCAAGGCCCAGCCGCGCGCGCTGCGCGAGGTGTCCGGGCGGGTGCGGCTGGACTATTCGCAGTTCCTCGAACTGGAGATGTTCACCCGCTTCGGCGGCCTCGGCGACAGCCGGGTGCGCCAGCAGATCGTCCGCGGCGAACGCAGCCGCGCGCTGCTCGCCCAGCCGCGTTACGCCGCCCTGCGCCTGGTCGATCAGGTGGCGCTGCTGGCGGCGCTCGCCGCCGGGGTGTTCGATGCCCATCCGCCGCAGCTGCTGGCGGCGCTGCGTCCCCGCTTGGCCGCCTGGCTCGACGCCCGGGCGGCGGAAGCGGTGCGCCGCCTGGAGCAGGGCGGGGTACTGGACGAAGCCGGCCGCGCCGGCCTGGTCGAGCAGGTCACCGAGCTCTGCGCCGACCTGGCGGAAGCCAAGGCATGAGCGGCCGCCTCGGCGAGGTCGCCGCTCACCTGGGGACCACATGCGAGCTGGGCGTGGTGGTTTCCGCCATGCGCAGCATCGCCGCGGCCCGCTCGCTGGAAGCCAGGCAGCGGCTGGGCGGCGTGCGCGCCTATGCCGCGACCCTGGGAACTGCCATCGGCGAAGCCCTGGCCCTGCTGCCCGAGCCGCAGCGCCCCGCCGGAACGGGCGACGGCGCCGGTCAGCGCCTGGTTCTGGCGCTGTGCGCCGAGCAGGGCTTCGCCGGCGGCTACAACGAACGGGTGCTGGAAGTGGCGGCGCACGAGCTCGACGGGGCGGCTGCGGGACTGCTGCTGGTCGGCGAGCGCGGCGAGATGACCGCCGCGCAGCGCGGGCTGAAGCCGGAGTGGACTGCGCCCATGATGGTGCATCTCGACGAGGTCCAGGCCCTGGCCGGAAGCATCGCCGAGGCGCTCTACGCCCGTCTGGACGGCGGCCGCCTGACGCGGGTGACGGTGGTGCACATGCTGCCGGGCGAGGCCGGGCGCCAGGAGGTGGTGGCCCGGCCGCTGCTGCCGTTCGACTATTCGCGCTTCCCGGTGGCGCAGCGCAGCCAGCCGCCGCTGATCAGTCTGGCGCCGGCGCAACTGATCGCCGGCCTGGCCGAGGAGTACGTCTACGCCGAACTGTGCGAGGCGCTGGTGCTGGCCTTCGCCGCGGAGAACGAGGCGCGCATGCAGGCCATGGTGGTCGCCCAGGGCAACATCGAGCAGCGCCGCGGCGAACTGCAGGCCGAGTACCGCCGGGTGCGCCAGGACGAGATCACCGACGAGATCATCGAGCTGTCGGGGGCCCGCCTCTAGCCGCCGCGGACTCCCGCTGCCACCCGCTTTGCGCTACCGCGTCGTGGGCGTGCAGGCTCTCGGCGTGCACCACCCGCAGGTGGAAGGCGTCCAGTCCCGGTTGGTCCATCAGAGCGACGTGCAGGCGGCGGGCCGCGTCCTCGCAGAACATCAGATTTTGCCCGTTGGCCAGGGCGAAGGCCTGCTCGTCGGCGCGCTTGACCGCGGTCTGCAGGGCGGTGCCCAGGGCTGCTTCGGCGCGCTCGATCAGCTCGGCCAGGGGCAGCTGATCGCTATCGGCTGCCAGGCGCACCCGCAGCCGGGCGCTGCTGCGCTGGCTGTGCGGCGTGGCGAGGATGCCCCGGGTGCTGCCCAGCCAGGCGAGGACGTCCTCCGACTCCAGGGGGTTGCCGGCGAAGTCCTCGCTAAAGCGCTGCTGAATCAGCTGCCGCGCCAGCGCCGCCGAACAGGGACAGGTGGACGAGTAGCCGATCTCCACTTCCAGCTCCAGTCGCAGGCCTTCGGCGTCCAGTTGGCCGTGCACGACGAAGGGATAGGCCTTCCAGCCGCTCAGGGGGCTGACCAGCGCCGGCCGCTGCAGCAGCGCCTCGCCGCGCAGCTCCAGGCTGGCACGGCGGGACAGCCCGCGCTGGCTGGCGAGGAATTCCTCCAGCACGCCCCGCAGCAGCGCCGGCGTCAATTCCTCCGTTTCCAACCGGTGCAGTGCCAGATACAGGCGCGACATGTGGATGCCGCGCGCCTCGGCGGCGTCCAGGCTGACCCCGGCGCCGACGCGGGCGGCAATGCTCCGGCCGTGCAGCCGAATCGGCAGGGCGATGCCGTCCATGCCGACCCAGTCTAGCGGCAGGTCGAGAGGTGGGCTTTGCGTGGCGATATCCGGCAGGGGCGAGACGGGCATGGGGCATCCGGCGATTGGGCGGTTAAAATGTTATGTTATAACTATTGCATGTGTGCCACTGTCCAGTCGAGGTCTCCGATGAACCAGCGTCTTCCCGTCACCGTCCTCTCCGGCTTCCTCGGAGCCGGCAAGAGCACGCTGCTCAACCACGTGCTGAAGAACCGTGCCGGCCTGCGCGTCGCGGTGATCGTCAACGACATGAGCGAAATCAACATCGACGGCAGTCAGGTCCGGCGCGATGTCAGCCTCAACCGCGCCGAGGAGAAGCTGGTGGAGATGAGCAACGGCTGCATCTGCTGCACCCTGCGCGAGGATCTGCTGGAGGAGGTCGCCCGGCTGGCCCGCGAGGGTCGCTTCGACTACCTGCTGATCGAATCCACCGGCATCGCCGAGCCGCTGCCGGTGGCCGAGACCTTCACCTTCCGCGACGAGTGGGGCCAGAGCCTGTCCGACCTGGCGCGCCTGGACACCCTGGTCACCGTGGTCGACGGGGTGAACTTCCTGCGCGATTTTCACGAGGCCGACTCCCTGGCCAGTCGCGGCGAAAGCCTGGGCGAGGACGACGAGCGCTCGATCACCGACCTGCTGATCGACCAGGTGGAGTTCGCCGACGTGATCCTGCTCAGCAAGATCGACCTGATCTCCACGGCCGAGCGCGAGGAGTTGCTGGCGATCCTCGCCCGCTTCAATCCCCAGGCTGAGGTGCTGTCGATGGTCATGGGCCGGGTGCCGCTGGCGAAGATCCTCGACACCGGCCGCTTCGACTTCGAGCGCGCCGCCCAGGCGCCGGGCTGGCTCAAGGCGCTGCGCGGCGAGCAGGTGCCGGAAACCGAGGAGTACGGCATCGCCTCCACGGCCTACCGCGCGCGCCGGCCGTTTCATCCGCGGCGCTTCTTCGACTTCCTCGACCGGGAGTGGAGCAACGGCCGCCTGCTGCGCTCCAAGGGCTGGTTCTGGCTGGCCAGCCGCATCGAGGATGCGGGCAGTTGGTCGCAGGCCGGCGGCCTGATGCGCTACGGTTACGCCGGCAACTGGTGGCGCTTCGTGCCGCAGGAGCACTGGCCGCAGGACGAGGAGAGCCGGCAGGCGATTCGCTGCCATTGGAGCGGGGAGTACGGCGATTGCCGCCAGGAGCTGGTGTTCATCGGCCAGAACATCGACTTCGCGCGCCTGGAGGCCGAACTCGACGCCTGCCTGCTGACGGATGCCGAGATGGCGCTGGGCGAGGAGGGCTGGCGCGCCCTGGCCGATCCCTTCGACGCCTGGGGCGCGGCAGCCTGAGCCTCCCGCGCCCTACCGGTCGGCCTGTTGCTGCGGGTTGGCCTGCACGATACGCAGGGCCGGCACGCACAACTGCGCCAGGAGGTAGTCGGCGAACGCCTTGGAATAGGGTTGGCGGGCGATGGCCTGATCCATGCAGGCGAGCCATTCGCGGCTTTCCCGCTCGCCGATGCTCCAGCTGCGGTGGAACAGCGGCACGCTGATCGAGCCGTACTTCTCCGCGTAGTACCGCGGCCCGCCGAGCCAGCCGCAGAGGAAGCTGGCCAGGCGCTCGCGGGACTCGGCCAGATCCTGCGGATAGAGGCAGCGGACGTTGGGCGCCACGTCGGATTCGTCCATGATCCGGTAGAAATCGTCCACCAGACGCTCAATGCCGGGTTTGCCGCCGGCGGCACGGAAGGAGGCGTCACCGACGCCGAATACGGGTTCGGACATCCGCTGGGAACCTATTGGTCGTGATTGCAGGAGCTCGAGCAGGCAGCGGCCGGCTCGGCATCGGACGAGTCGCGGTTGCGGATGGCGTTGGCGATCCGCTGCATCGGCGGCTCGATCATGGCCTTCACTTCCTCGCTGGCGCCGACGTCTTCCAGTGCCTTGTCCATGCACAGCAGCCACTGGTCGCGCTCTTTCGGGCCGATGGCGAAGGGGCTGTGCGGGCCGCTCATGCACATGGTGCCGTATTTGATCGCGTACAGGTGCGGGCCGCCCAGCCAGCCGGAGAGGTACTCGAACAGCTTCTGGCGGATCGGCGCGGTGTCCTCGGCATGCATGGCGCGGATGTCCGCGGCTTCCGGCAGGCGCTCCAGGTTGTCGTAGAAGGCGTTGCACAGGCGGCGCACGCCTTCTTCGCCGCCGAGCAGTTGGTAGGGGGTGCTCATGGAATGGCTCCTGATTTCTGCAAGGCGCCTACTATTGCCGCTGACGCGGCGGGAGGCGTTGAGCTGGGTCATGCCCGCGGGCGCGACGGCCGTCCGCCGGTCCGTTCGGCGCGCCCTCAGCCTTCGACCAGCGCCTTGAGGAAGTTCTTCAGCGCCAGGCCAGGCTCGTCGTCGTCCTCCGAATAGAGCATGCGGATGCCCCACTGGCTGAGGATTTCCTCCTGCACCGGGTTGGGCTTGTGGGTGAACACGTAGGAGATTGGTCGCACGCCGAGGGTCTCGTGCTTGCGCCAGATCTTCGACAGCTTGTGGAACAGAAGGCGGATGTTGGTATCCGAGAGGCTGTAGCCGATGAACAGCACCGCCTTGCTCAGGGTGTCGGCGCGCAGCTTGATGTCCAGCGGCGTCTCGAACTGCAGACGCTCGTAGTAGCTGGTCTCGTCCATCACCAGCGAGGCGTCGTCGTCGAAATCGCCATGGAACTTGACGATCTGGCGCACCCCGTCGCGGGCCTTGGCCAGGTCGCTGGCGTTGGCGATCTTGACGTAGTCGACCTGGTAGGCGTCGTGGGCGTTCTCCAGCCAGCGGTCGTAGTTGGTGGTGTAGATGGCGGGAAAGCGGCCGTGAACGATCAGGCGGTGGATCTCCGAGTCGCGGATGTCGATGTCCTTGTGCCACTCGCGGTCCATCCAGCTGCGCAGCGGGCCGATGTTGCCCTTCCTGATCCGGTAGTACTCGGCCAGGGAGAGGAAGTTGCCGTAGGTGTCGAAGACGTCCGGGTCGTAGTCGAGCTGCAGGGCGATCTCTTCGATCAGCTGGCGCCACGGCGGCAGGCCGATGTTGGCGGAGACTCCCGAGCCGACGAAGAGGATCAGGCGTTTCTGGCGGTAGGCCTCCATGAGCTTTTCCATGACCGTCTAGTGCTCCCGCAGGAAGCTGGCGAAGGCCTCCAGGGCCTGGCGTCGCATGGTCAGCCGCTGCTCGTCTTCCAGCTCGGCGCAGGTGCCCTCGCAGCCTTCGGGAATGAACACCCGCTCCCACTGCAGCTCGCTGTCGCCGCCCGGCTGCGAGGCGATGCGGCCGGCGACGCTGCCCTCGAAGAAGTACTTCTTGCGCCCGTCGCAGTAGCCGATCAGGGTCCTGGCCTCGGCCGTCGGGTCGTCCAGCTTGCCGATCAGCTCGACGAAGCGTTCCGCCGGCAGTTGGTCGAGAACGGTGCGCGTCAGCCCGCCGGGAAAGCCGTTCAGGCTGTTCACCAGCAGGCCGGTGTGCTCGACGAACACCGGCTTGCCGATCAGCTTGAAGGCCGCGAGCAGCTTGTCGCTGACCAGCCGCTGCATGTCCTGGGTCTGTAGCTCCTCGACCGCGAGCTTGCAGGGCAGGATCTCCACGCCGCTGGGCGCGAGGAGCCGGCGCACCTCGCGCAGTTCTTCTTCATCCTCGCTGAGAAACCTGATCTTCATGGCGTTCGCCGGCTGCTTGTCGGGGTATCCGATAAGACGGCCGCAGGCCGGCGAGGTTCTGATGGAACCACCGTCAGCCGGATTCGCCCATGTCCATGCCGCGGAAGATGCTGCAGCGCTCGAACACCGCCAGGGTCGGCGCCACCGCCTTGTGGTGGCAATACTTGGCCACCAGCTTGGCCAGCCCCTTGATGTCGCGCCCGCTGGCCGCGGGGAAGAGCTCGGCCAGCCGCTCGACCAGACCGGGTTCGAGAGCGAGGCCGAACTGCTCGGTCATCACCGCCCAGATCCGCCGGCGATCCTCCAGCCCGGGCGGGTGGTACTTGATCAGGGCGATGCAGCGGGAGATCACCGCCTCGTCGATGTCGTCGACCCGGTTGGTGGTGAGGAACAGCAGCCCGTTGAAGTACTCCAGCACGCGCAGGAACACCCCGACCACAGCGTTGGCGGTGATGTTGTCGTCGCGGCGCTTGATGTACACGTCGGCCTCGTCGATCAGCATCACCGCGCCCCAGCGCTGGGCACGGGTCAGGGTGTCTTTGAGGGTCTTCTCCATCTCCGCGACGCTCAGGCCCAACTGCCCGGAATGCACGCGGTACAGCGGGCGCTTGATGATCTCCGAATAGACCTCGGCGGTGAGGGTCTTGCCGACCCCGGGCGGGCCGGCGCAGAGCACCGTGGTGCCGCCGGACTTGCCCTCGACGATGTCGTCCATCAGCAGGTCCATCTCGGCGGTGAGGATGTCGATCAGGTCGGTCTGCTCCGGCGGCAGGATCAGCTTGTCCTTGAGCTCCGGCTGGTAGACGTAGGGCTGCATGTCGTCCACGTGGACCCACAGGTGGTGGTGCAGCTCCAGGTGGAACATCAGGATGTAGCCATGCACCGGCAGCTCGGCGAACAGGCCCTCGGGGATGTCGGCCCGGAGCGATTCGGCGGCTTTCTCCACCTTCTCGTCGTACTTCATGCTGCGCCCGGCCTTGCGCAGGTACTTGCCGAGCACGTCGCCGGTGGCGTCGTGCACCAGGGCGCGATCCTTGATGATCTCCTCGTCGTTGACCAGGCGCGCGCTGCCGCCCGAGGAGGACAGCACCACCACGTCCTTGCGCGCCCAGTCGGTATGGCGATGGGTGGCGCTCGGGTCCTCGGCGAAGATGCCGGTGCCCCTGGCCGAGAACTGCCGGCCGTAGTCCGAGCGCCATTCGAAAAAGCGCCGGCTGGAGCGATCGTAGGCGGCGATCAGCTCGGCGGTTTCCTTGAGGAAGCCCTTGGCCAGGAAGATCTCGGCGATGGTCTTGCCGTGGATGTCCCGCTCGAGAATGGTGAGGGTCTGGGAGACGATCCGAGCCATGGAGTTGGCTTTCAGGTCGATCAGGATGCGCCCGGTTTCCTCTTCCCCCGGCGGGGTGAAGTCGATGCGCGACACTAGGTAGGCGATCGGCTTGCCCGCGGCGTTGACGCGGAACAGCCAGCCGCGGATCGCGCCGCGGAGCAGGAATTCGGCCACGGAAGGCACCAGGCGCTCCAGATCGCCCTCGCCGAAGCGTTCGCCGCCGTCATGCAGTGCCCGCCCGAGGGTGGCCAGCTGAGCGGCGCGGACTTCCATGGCCGGGCCGGAGGCGACATACAGCCCGTGCAGATGCTCCAGTTGCGCCGTTGTCAGACGATCTAATACAACTTCGGCGCGGTTGCCGAACTTCAATTGCTGTTTCAGCGCCGACAACTCGGGAAAGGCATCGGCCAATGCCTCCACATATGTTCGCTCGATAAGAAGTTTCATGCCGCGGCAGCCTCTCGTTCGTTGAGTCCGTCAACAAGCAAGGCATATGCCGCAAGGATAACTCGTTGATTTAGCGATGAAAGATAGGCAAGCCTGTATCGTTCGGCACAAGCTGGAACGCATCGGTGTCGGGTAGGGAACAAGCCTCGAGCGTCATCCCGTCTGCATGCTTTTATTACCCATTGTTACTTTCTCTCGAATATTCATTTGTAGAAAATTTTTGTAATAGGCGCGTTTTGACGGAGGAAAATGGCGGCATTAGTCTTGCGACCAGATATGACGCAATGGCCACGCCCGGCGATCTGAATTTTTGGCAACCTCATCAAGAGATGAACCATGCAATCTGAAGAACAGAAGCTGATCGATGGACTCTTTTCGCGACTGCGCGACGTTGAAGGCCAATCCGCACCCCGCGATGCGCAGGCCGAGTCGCTGATCAAGGAATACGTCTCCCGGCAGCCGGCTGCTCCCTACTACATGGCCCAGGCGATCCTCGTGCAGGAGAACGCCCTCAAGCAGCTCGATGCCCGCGTCAAGGAACTGGAAGCGCAGATCGAGGAGCTGAAGCAGAAGCAGAGTGCCGCACCTCAGCAGAGCAGCGGCGGCTTCCTCTCCGGCCTGTTCGGCGGCGGGCGCAGCGAGCCCCAGCAGCCCGCGCGTCAGCCGGTCAGTACTCAGCAACCGGCGCGGGCCGGTGGCTGGCAGGAGCCGGGCGTGCCCGGTCGTGGCGGTTTCGGCCAGCAGCCGGGCTTCGGCCAGCAGCCCGCCTATGGCCAGCAACCGGGCTTCGGCCAGCGCGCCGCCTCCGGTGCCGGCGGCTTCATGTCCGGTGCATTGCAGACCGCGGCCGGCGTAGCCGGCGGCATGGTGCTGGGCAACATGCTGATGAACATGTTCGACGGCAACGACGAGCACGTGGCGAGCGCGCCGGCCGAGGAGCACGCCGCGCCGGAAGAGCACTTCGCCCAGGACGAGAGCTATGCCGACAACGGCTACGACTCCGGCGATGACGGCAGCTTCTTCGGCGGCGACGATTTCGGCGGCGACGACGATAGCTTCATCTGACCCTCGGGCCGCCTCCGCCGGACGGAGGCGGTCGACC
>NZ_JBHRSJ010000035.1:171369-236818 GCF_042643485.1 Azotobacter bryophylli
GCCGCCAACGGGGAAGGCGTCAGACCTTCTTCACGAACTCCGATTTTAGTTTCATCGCACCGATGCCGTCGATCTTGCAGTCGATGTCGTGGTCGCCGTCGCACAGGCGGATGTTCTTGACCTTGGTGCCGACCTTGACCACCAGCGACGATCCCTTGACCTTGAGGTCCTTGATCACGGTGATGGTGTCGCCGTCCTGCAGGACGTTGCCGACCGAGTCTTTGATCACTCTTTCTCCTTCCGCGGCTTCGCTCGCCTGAGTGGCCGACCACTCGTGGGCGCATTCCGGGCAGACCAGCATCTCGCCGTCTTCGTAGGTGTATTCGGAACCGCATTTGGGGCAGGGCGGTAGAGTGCTCATGGATACTCCTCGGCTTCACTCAGGGGAAAACCGCAAATTATATAAGGTATTGATGCGTTTGAGGATTTTTCCTGGAGCAGAAGACCGGCCGGGGGTTTCGCCGATGCGGAAGGGACGCTTTTCCGGACGCAGCCCACCGCTCGTCGCGATTTCCGACGCCGGGCCGCAAAGCCCTGCCTGGATCGATGTCCAGACCCCCTGTTGTTTTGTATAGTATTGATTTTTTGGATTTTTTTGTGCGCAAAGGCAAGGCGAAGGGCAGGGTAAAGCGACGCAGTCGGCTCCACTGGCTGACCCGGCTTCCCTGGTGGTTGTGTTTCGCGATGGGCGCCGCAGCCTGGTTCTACCTGCAGGATTTCTCCGCCGTTCACCCGGCGGCGGTCCGGGTGCAGAAACTGGCGGATATCCAGCCCGCCATGAGCCGCTGGGCGCCCTGGGCTGCCGCCTATGTCGGCCAGTACGTGGTTCCGGGCTTCTTCGGCATGACCGGGCTGGCCTCGCTCTGGCGCCGCTGGCGCAATCGCCGCCTGATGCGGCGGGCGCTCGGCAATCCGCGCAACCTGGCGAGCGGCATGGACTGGCGCGAGTTCGAGCATCTGGTGGCGGAGATTTTCCGGCGCAAGGGCTATTCGGTGTCGATGACCGAGAACAGCGCCGACGGCGGCGTCGACGTGGTGCTCTACCGGCGCGGGACGAGGAGCTTCGTGCAGTGCAAGCAGTGGCGTTCGGCCAAGGTGGGAGTCGGCGTCGTGCGCGAGCTGTACGGCGTGATGGCCGCCGAAGGGGTGGAGGAGGGCTACGTGGTGACCTGCGGAACCTTCACCGAGGCGGCCAAGGATTTCGCCCACGGGCTGGACATCCATCTGATCGACTACTACGACCTCTGCGAGTGGATGGGGGTGAGTCCCTACGGCCGCTAGCGGGCGCTTGCCGTGCGGCGCGCGGGGCTTGTGCTATACAGATGAAAGCGCAGTTCTTCGAGCCGCGGACCTGACGGCGACACCCGGGCGTACCGTCGCGATCCGCGGAAGTCCGTTCCGCCGCCCGACGGAGCCTGCCGACAGCGAGGTCCAGACCATGACCGTGATGCAATGCACCTACCGTGATCACACCATCGTCGCCGATGTCATGGAGTACCCGGACAATCCGACGCCCTGGGCCGGCGGCTGCCACATCACCACGCCGGACGGCCGCACCACCCGGCGCATGCCGCTTCCTGTCGAGCACGCCTTCATGGCCGGGCTGGAAGAGGCCCAGCACGCCTCCATCGCCCATGGCAAATGGCTGGTCGACCAGTGCCTCGACCACGGCAAGCCGCTGTTCTCCGACGCCGCCTGAGCATTCGGCATCTCTTCCTGCAGCGGAGATGACCGCTGCCCCCCTGCTGCAAACTCCGCGTCCCGGCCGTCATCCCCTCCCGGCCGGGCCTCTGTCGTGACTGGCCGCCGGGTGCGGTAGATCTGGCGGCTGTCCGGAATTATCAAGAATCAGGCTGCAACCGTGATTGTCATGGCGCCGGGGGCTCGGCCAAGCTGGCACCCTCGCTTCGATAGGAATCGGCAGCGAATGCCGGCAATGGACAGGAGGAATGCACCATGACGCATGATCGACGGGACGCGACCCTTTATCTGGAAGACCTGGCCGTGGGCGATCGCTTTCGCAGCGGCGAGTTCCTGCTGGACGAGGACGGCCTCAAGGCCTTCGCCGGGCAGTTCGACCCGCAGCCCTTCCATCTGGACGATGAGGCGGCCAGGGCGACCCTGTTCGGCGGGCTGGCCGCCAGCGGCTGGCATACCGCGGCCATCACCATGCGTCTGCTGGTCACCAGCGGCATGCCGCTGGCCGACGGGCTGATCGGGGCGGGCGTCGAGGTCGAGTGGCCCCGGCCGACACGGGCAGGGGATGTGTTGCACGTGGAGAGCTGCATCCAGACGATCACGCCGTCGCGCTCCCGGCCGGACCGCGGCATCGTCCTTCTGGAGAGCCTGACGCTGAATCAGCGTGGAGAGGTGGTGCAGAAGCTGCTGGCCAAGCTGGTCGTGTTCCGCCGACCGGCCTAGCCGCTTTCGCCTGATCCGGGAAGGCGGGCTTGATGCGGCCCGCCTGCTCGGTCCGCGTCAATGCTGGAGCTTGGCCATCTCGACGTGCTGCTCCAGGTTCTCCCCCAGCATGCGGTTGAACTGGTCGGTGTACCAGGTCTTCGCCTTGTCCTTGTCGACCGCCAGGTCGGAGGATTTGTAGGAGGCTTCGTGGGCGCTGAAGCGGGCGGCCGCATAGCGGATGGCGGTGCTGATATAGCCCAGGTCCTTGTGGTTTTCCTCGAGCAGGCGGTTGGCCACGGCGATGAACTCGTCGGCCATATCCAGTATTTCCATTTCTATCGATGCTTCGGACATTGCTGAAAACCCCTATAGGCGCATTATTTGTGTGGGCTAGTCGAGGGTTTATAACGTGCCATCAATCCGCAAGCAAACGCTCGCGCGCTGGCTGAGCCGGAAAGCAGCGTTGCGGTTGTGGCCGGAAGGGGCGACGATTAGCCGGTTATCCGGCGCGCAGCTTCCAGGGCATCCCCAGGCGCTGCGGCCAATCGCTCACGAACCGAAGGACATTTCATGGTCTACACCGAAGCCCTCCCCCTGACTCCAGCCGAAATCGATGCGCGCTACGCCGCTGTGAAGAGCGTGGCTCAGGAGGCGGCACGCCTGGGAATGGATTACTACCTGCGTCGCCAGAGCCTGGCGGTGATGCACAAGGGCGACGACATGCAGGACGTGGTCAGCATCGCCGACAAGGAGATCGAGACCTTCATCCGGGCCGAGCTGACGAAGCGCTTCCCGGAGGACGGCTTCCTCGGCGAGGAGGGCGGTGCGGACGATCTGGACGCCCGCTGCATCTGGGTGATCGACCCCATCGACGGCACCAGCTGCTTCGTCAACGGCCTGCACAACTGGTGCGTGTCCATCGGCCTGCTGGTCGCCGGCGAGCCGCTGCTGGGCGCTATCGCCGACCCGAACCACGACGAGCTGTTCCATGGCTGCCGGGGGCGGGGAGCCTTCGTCAACGATACCCCGCTCAAGGTCAGCTCGGCCCAGGATGTCCGCGAGGGCGTGCTGGGTGTGGGAACCACCCATCGGCGGGGCAAGGAGAACTTCATCCCCTTCCTCCAGGGGCTGCTCAACGAGGGCGGCATGTTCCTGCGCAACGGCTCGGGCGCGCTGATGACGGCCTATGTGGCCGCCGGGCGGCTGATCGGCTATTACGAGACGGACCTGAAGAGCTGGGACTGCCTGGCCGGGCTGGTGCTGCTGAAGGAAGCGGGCGGACGGGTCAACGACTTCTTCCGCAACGACGGTCTGCTGCACGGCAATCCCTGTCTGGTCGCCTGCCCGGGGGTCTACGATCAGGTCGCCCGGCTGATCGGCCCGTCGCTGGATCAGGATTGAGCCGCGACTCGCGGGCCGACGAAGCAATCCCTTTCCCGTGTTGTCCATTACTTGCAGAGTCAGCGAGAGGGACAACCCCATGGCCCGCAGACATTTCGCCAAGTTCGACGCCATTTCGTCGGCCGTTCCGGCCGACGATGCCTTCGAGGCCGTCATCGCCGTGAAGCGCCGGGGCACCGACGAGCACGCCCGCGTGCATCAGGTCGCCAACGGCCAGCGTTACGATCTCATGTTCGAAGCCAATGCGGCCGCCGAGGCCGCCCTGACCCGGGTAGTCGAGGTCGGCGACGACGGCGAGCTGATCTGGGAGTCGACCGAGCCGATCTAAGGCGCGAGGTCTGGCCTGCGCGCCAGCGCCACGAGCGTCTTGTGCCGCCGGTAGCGCGCCAGGCGCTCCGCCAGCGGCTGCGGCAGGTCGGTGGTCGGCATGAAACCCGCCCTCCGGTAGAAGTCGGCGAGGTCCGGGTGGCAGAACAGCCACACAGTCCCCGGCGTCCGGGCGAGGGCCTGCTCGAGCAGGTGGCCGGCCAGCCCCCGGCGACGCTGCTCCGGGGCCACCAGCAGCCCGCTCAGCCAGTGTCCGTGCTCCACCGGGCTGAGGTTCAGCGCGGCTAGGATTTCCCGATGCCGGGCCACCCAGCTCTGCGCGCCGGCCGGGACGCGCATCGGCGAGCGATGGGCGCGGTAGAACTTGTCCAGCAGCGGGCGCAGCTCAGGCGCCAGCGGCTCGTAGCGGATATCGTCCGCGTCGGATGTTCCGGGGCGAGGCGAGGATTCGCCGATCCGGTCGCTACGGATAGTCGAGGCTTGCTCCCGCTCTTGCACCACTTCATCTCCTTCTCTGCGGTCGTCACCGCTCGCCGGACATCCCGGCAGAGGGCACAGGCCGTGACCGGGACCCATTAAGTTATGTTTCAGATTCGATTGCTATAGATGAACGGCAGCTTGGAAAACAGTCCCTTGCAGAGTCTTTTTCTGAGTTTCATGGAGGTTCGGGCATCCGCTCAGGCGAGGCCCCTTTCGCTGTTCGTCGGAGATCGTAGTCTTGGTGAATCGGTTTCGGGTGTTGTGTGCGTCGCTGGTCGCGGGCTGGTTGTCGTTCCTGGGCGTATCGACCGCACAGGCGTCGTCAGGCCAGCCCGGTGCCTACCCGCACATCCCCGAGCCGATGGTCTTCGACATGATGCGTCCGCTCGGCGCGCGCCAGGGCGAGCTGGAGTCCAACGTGTTGGCCACCAGCCCGCTGTCGGGCCGCGAGCGGGTGACCCACTGGGCCCCGGAGGTGGAATATGCCTTCGCCGACGGCCTGGCCATCGAGTTCGAGTTTCCCTTCGAGGACGATCGGCTGGCCGACTTCAAGCTGGGACTGCAGGCCACCTTCGGCACCTTCAATCAGGGGCGTTCCGTCCATGGCGCCCAGTATATGGGCATCTACGACCGCAAGCGGCATACCTACCTGAACACCCTGGTCTATACGCTGGGCCACCGTTTCAACGAGCGCTGGAGCAGCATGAGCATGCTCGGACTGGCCGACATCAGCTGGTCCCGCTCCAGCAGGCGCAACGATCTGATCGTCAATCAGTCGATCTTTTTCGATGCGACCGAGAGCACCGTCCTCGGGCTCGAGGTCAACTATCTGACCGGCAACGAAGGGCATGTCCTGCTGATGCCCCAGATCCATCGCAAGCTGAGCCGGTCGATGAACGTGCAATTCGGTCTCGGGGTCAACAAGGAGCGCGGCGAGTCGGCACACCCCGAGATCGGCCTGCGCATCGTTCGCCAGTTCTGATCGAGCGACGAGCAGGCTCGCGGTGTTCGGCCTTCCGCTGGCAGGGGATCGGGAGGGGAGATAACCGCGTGACCGGTTAGCGGTATCAGGTGAGGCAGGCTACCATCCGCGGCGCGTTTCCCATCTGCCGAGCCGATATGCCGTTCCCCTTCGAAATCGCCCAGGACCCCGTCACCTTCGCCGTTCTGGCCGGCGTGGCCTTTCTCGCCGGATTCATCGACGCCATCGCCGGGGGCGGCGGGCTGATCACGGTTCCGGCCCTGCTGACCGCCGGCCTGCCGCCCCATCTGGTGCTGGGCACCAACAAGCTCAGCGCCACCTTCGGCTCGGCCGTCGCCAGCTTCACCTTCTTCCGCCGCGGCCTGTTCGATCCCCGCCAGTGGTCCGCTGCTCTGGTCGCCACGGCCATCGGCGCGCTGCTGGGGGCGGGCATGGCCCATCAGGTCCCGGCCAGATGGCTCAATCAGGCTCTGCCGGTCATCGTCTTCGCCTGCGGCCTCTATCTGCTGTTCAACCGTGCTCCCGACAGGACGCCCGATCCCGCCAGGCCCCTGGCGAAGCGGCGGCAGTGGCCGCAGGGGCTGGCCCTAGGCGCCTACGACGGACTGGTGGGCCCCGGTACCGGGGCCTTCTGGACGGTCAGCACCCTGCTGCTGTATCCCATCGATCTGGTGCGCGCCAGCGGAGTAGCACGCAGCATGAACTTCGTCAGCAACGCCATGGCCCTGGCCGTCTTCATCGGCACCGGCCATGTCGCCTGGCTGCTCGGGCTGAGCATGGGCGCGGCGCTGATGCTCGGGGCCTTCCTCGGAGCCCGGACCGCCATCGGCGGCGGGACCAGGCTCATCCGCCCGGTGTTCATCTGCGTGGTGCTGGCACTGACAACGCGCCTGAGCTGGCAGCACTGGTTCGGTCATGCCTGAGTCCGGACGTGACGCTGCGTGCGTCACGGGCGATACTGTGGCGCTTTCCATTCTGTCGCCCGGCCACCACAGGAACCCTCTGCCGATGAACGAAACCCAAGCCGATCTCGACATGCAACTCATGCGCGACGCTGCCGGCAAGGCGGCATCCGTGCTGCGCACGCTGGGCAATCCGGATCGCCTGTTGCTGTTGTGTCAGTTGAGCCAGGGCGAACGATCGGTCGGCGAGCTGGAGGAGATTCTCGGCCTGAATCAGCCGAGCCTGTCGCAACAGCTGGGCGTGCTGCGCAGCGAAGGGCTGGTGCAGACGCGTCGCGATGGCAAGCGCATCTTCTATTCGATCGCCGAGCCGAAAATATTGGTGCTGTTGGGCACCCTGTACGAGCTGTACTGCCCCGGAACCGAAGAGGGGTAGGTCGCGTCTCTCAGCGATGCTGTTTTTCGTCCAGTGCTGGCCCGACGAGCGTCATGAGGTCGCTCTGGCGGTCCGGAGGAGCCCGAGAGCGGGGGAAACGCCCCGATTGTTTTGAAATCTTTCCGTCATCTCCCATTCTTCGGGATTCTTGGGTATGCTCCGCGGCCTTTCTACTAGCCTCAGACATCTCCCATGCTAGAAAACACTCTCGTGCAACTCGAACGCGTCGTGGCCGATCTGCTGCAACGGAACCAGGCGCTGACCGAAAACTGCAACCAGCTCCAGCAGGAACTGCGTCAGATCAGGGAGGAAAACGAAAACCTCCAGTTGGCGGCACTCGAACAGGAAGAGAAACAGGCCGCCACGCTCGCCCGCCTGCAGGCGCTGGTCGAGCGTGCCGGTGCCAGTAGCGCCGCATGAAGGGAAGTGGCGTCCGTGTCCTGAAGATCCTCGGGCGCGATTACTCGATCCGGGCCGGCGAGGGCGAGGCGAGCGCTCTGCTGGAGGCCGCCGAGATGCTGCAGAAGCGTCTCTCCGAGGGGCGGCGGCAGTTTCCCAATGCCAGCAACGACGAGCTGCTGGTGTTGACGGCCCTCAATCTCTGCGTCCCGCTGATCCAGCAGGGCCGACAGTTGAGCGAGGCGCAGCAGCGCCTGGCCGAGACTGTCGAACGCATCACCTGCCAGCTGCAGGCCTCGGCCGGAAGCATCGATTCCGGCGCCTGACGATCCCGCGCCCGCTTCCCGCGGAGCCGGCTTCGGATCGAGGGGGAAGGCGCATCGCGAACTTCCCCTTCATTTCCAGTCCCGCTTCCAGTTCGGCGAAGCCTCATGGGCATCGCCCGAGAGGCGGCGGCTTTTTCCGGTCAGGAAAGAAATCCCGGTCGTGATACCAGATCCTTGTCGCCGAAAGCCATGAATTCCGGATTCAGCATTTCCCGCTCCAGGCCATAGCGCAGCGGCTGACCCTGGAGATCGGTCACCGCTCCGCCGGCCACTTCCAGCACGCACTGGGCTGCGGCGGTGTCCCATTGGCAGGTCGGTCCGAAGCGTGGGTAGAGGTCGGCCTGGCCTTCGGCAATGCGGCAGAACTTCAGGGAGCTGCCGGCCGCGAGGAAACTGTGCTCGACCGGCAGGCCGGCGAGCCAGGCGCCGAGTTTCTCGCCGCCATGGGAGCGGCTGCCGATGATGCGCAGCGGTGTGCCCGCGTCATAGCGGGCCACCCGCAATTCGGTCGTGCCGCTGGCGCTGCGCTTCCGGGCCCCGAGGTCGGTGGCGGCGTAGAAGCATTCGCCGAGGGCCGGTGCCAACACCACGCTCGCCACTGCCCGGTCCTGATGGATCAGCGCGATGTTGACGGTGAATTCGTCGTTGCGCTTGAGGAACTCCTTGGTGCCGTCCAGCGGATCGACCAGGAAGAAGGTCTCGGTTGGCGCGAGCTCGCCCGAGGAGGACTCTTCCGAGAGGATAAATACCCCCGGGAAGGCCGTTTCCAGGCCCGCGCGGATCACCTTGTCGGCGCGCAGGTCCGCCTCGGTCAGCGGGGAGGCGTCGGCTTTCTCCCAGGCGGAAAGCTCGCCGGCATACACCTCCATGATTTCCCGGCCCGCCGTTTCGGCGATGGCGCACAGGGTCTGCAACTGTTCTTCGGTCACTTTCATCGCAACATCGTCCAATCCAATTTGAGTCCTGTCGACAGCGGCAACCCGGCCATCGGTCGGTGGCGGCCCCGTCTTCGGGGCCATGGCTCAGTCCAGCAGGCGCAGCAGGCTTTCCACGCAGGCTTCCGGCGTGTTCTCGGCAGGGTGCAGGTGCACCTCCGGCGCCCTCGGCGGTTCGTAGGCGCTGTCGATGCCGGTGAAGTTCCTCAGTTCGCCCCGGCGCGCCTTGGCGTACAGCCCCTTGACGTCGCGCCGCTCGCATTCCTCGAGTGGGGTGTCGACGAAGACCTCGACGAACTCGTCCGCGGCGAATAACCCCCTGGCCATCTCGCGCTCGCTGATGAAGGGGGAGATGAAGCTCACCAGCACGATCAGCCCGGCGTCGGTCATCAGCTTGGCCACTTCGGCGACCCGGCGGATGTTCTCCACCCGGTCCGCTTCGGTGAAGCCCAGATCGCGGTTCAGGCCATGGCGCACGTTGTCGCCGTCGAGCACGTAGGTGTGCCGGCCCTCGGCATGCAGGCGCTTCTCCAGCAGGCTGGCGATGGTCGACTTGCCCGATCCGGACAGCCCGGTGAACCAGATGCAGCGCGGCGTCTGCCGCATGAGCGCGGCGCGGGCCCTCTTGTCAATATCCAGGGCCTGCCAGTGGATGTTGCTGGCACGGCGCAGGGCGAAGTCGAGGGTGCCGGTTCCGACCGTTTCCTGACTGAGCCTGTCGATCAGGACGAAGCTGCCGAGAGCACGGTTCGCCCGGTGGGGCTCGAACACCACGGGTGCACTGGTGGACAGGTTCACCGTGGCGATCGCGTTCTGCTGCAGGGTCTTGGCCGCCAGGCGGGCACCGCTGTCGATGTCCTCGCGGTACTTGATGAGGGTGACGGTCGCCGCCACCTCCTGGGAGGCCAGTTTCAGCAGGTATTGCCGGCCGGGCGCCATCGGCTGTTCGCCCAGCCACAGCAGACGGGCCTCGAACTGGTCGGCCACCTCGGGCGGCGCTTCGGCCGTGGCCAGCACGTCGCCGCGCCGGACCTCCACGGAATCGGCCAGGGTCAGGGTGACAGCCTCGCCGCTGTCGGCCCGTTCCCGCTCGCTGCCGTCGACCAGCAGCGTCTCGATCTGCGTCTGCAGACCAGAGGGCAGCACGCGCACGGCATCGCCCGGGCGTACCGATCCTGCCGCCAGGCGCCCGCACAGGCCGGGCAAGCCCGGCTCCGACCGGCTGACCCACTGTACCGGCAGGCGCATGGGGTGGACCGTGCTATCGGGAATCTCGATACTTTCCAGATAGTCTGGAAGGCTCGGGCCGCTATACCACGACAGGCTCGGCTCGGCCTGCTGCCAGTCGACGCCCGACGGGCCTGGGAATGGAATCGCCTGGATGCCGGCAAAGCCCAGATCGGCAGCGAATTCGCGATACTGTTGGACGATAGCCTCGAACGCCTGCGAGTCGAATGCCACCCGCTCCATCCAGCCCACTGCCAGAATCACCTGGCGGACCCCCATCATCGCCACGATGCGGGTATGCAGGCGGGTCTGGGACGTCAGCCCCTGACTCGCATCCACCCGGATCAGCGCCAGATCGGCCGTGGCCGCGGCGTCTGCGAGTCGGCGGGTGAACTGCGGGTGGCCGGGGATTTCGGCAACCAGAAGACGCCGCCCCGCGATGGCGAGAAGGCGGTACTCCACTTCCCGCAGTCCGGCTCGGTTCGCTGTCGGGGCCTTGCCGGGGTTCTCCGGCAGCGGCGGTTCGAATGGCGTGGCGTTGCCGTCACCGGCGCTGCTGCAGGCGACGATGCGCAGGAGCGGTTCGTCATGCCGGTTTTGCAGGGCAAACGGCATGTCCAGGGGGGGGCGAAAGTTGCTCATCGGACCTTGCGCGGGAGAACCCGTACCTCCGTACGGGGAGGATGGCATGGTGCCCTCGGTCCCGCTTCCTTCCTTATCCAGACTATTTTGGCTCATTGATAGGGTTCGGTCTTCTTTCCGTGACCAGTTGCGAAGGCAGGATATCGCCTTTGCCTGTCCATTCCTGACCTGATGAGCAGGGGACGCCAACATACGACGCCCCGGCACATCATTCGTTGCATTGGGAAAGCAGGCGCCCGCCGTTCAGACGGCGAGCCAGTGGCTGAGATCGCGGTCCAGCAGTCGCGACAGGTGGGCGATGTCCTCCGCCAGAGTCTCGCGGATGTCCCGGCGCAGCGCGGCGTCGAGCGTCACCTTGGGCGCCGGCGCCTTGTTCCAGTCGAGTAGCGCCTTGCGCCCGCCCATCACCGCGCAGAGCAGCGGCGAAGGCCGTTCCGGCTTATCCAGCGGCTTCAGGCGCAGGCGGTACTTCTCCCCGGCCATAAAGCCGCGCACGGCCATCGGCGGGCGCTTCAGCAGGCGCTGCAGCCAGCCGACCTTGAAGCCCTGGCCGGCCCGGCGGGCGGCGAAGTCGGTGCGGCCGTCGTCGGGCAGGTCGAGGAAGTCGAGCATCCGCCGGTAGAGCCCGGCCGGGTCCTTGGCCAGATCGTCGTACACCGCCACGAAGCAGCGCTCCCGGCCCACTACCGAGAAGAAACGCTCCACGTGCTTGCCCAGGCGGCCGATCTCGTCGTACTGCAGCCAGCGCGGGTCGAGGCAACTGCGCGGGATCTGACGGCCGCGGGCGCGTTCGCCGAGCAGGCGCCAGGCGCTGGCGAAGTCGGGCACGACCTCGTCGCCCAGGTAGAGCAGGCGCTGGTGCAGGGAAGGGAGCATGGCCATGGGGTCGCGCAGGGCGATGATGAACTTGGCCTCGGGCCAGACGCGCAGGATGGGCTTCATCTGCTCGGCGGCGTAGAGGTAGGACACCGAGCCCTCGGCCAGGAGCGGGCGGTCGGCAGAATAGTGGCCGAAGTAGCGCGGCAGGTAGTCGCTTTGCAGGGCCTGGCGCAGTTCGGCGTCGGAGAGCCCGTTGAGGTCGTAGCGGGAGAAGAAGTGCGGCTCCTTGACGGAGGAGAAGGTGACGCCGGGATGCTCCGCGAGGTAGTTCGAGAGGGAGGTGGTGCCGCAGCGGGGCGCGCCCACGACGCAGGCGAAGCGCTGCGGGATGGCGTCGAACATGAATCGGGTGGTCATAATCACTCTGTGAAAGCAGCGTTGAGTTCCACCTCAAATGCCTACGACGAATGCGAGAAGGCGTTTTCCGGACAGATTCGCCTTGCCTAACTTCTGCCCATTGCGAGTGCAAGCAGGCCAAGACGCGCCTGCGGAATTGCAAGGAAAAACAACGCCGTGTTAGACGGTGCCGGCATTGTAGAGAGGCCGGAACGAGGTTGTCCATGGCGAGCCAAGGGGTAATCGCCCTCTGCCGGCGCCCCGTCGCTGCCGGATTGTCGCAGTGCCCGAAATCGCTCGAGGCGCAAGCCTGGCCCGGAAAAACGTCCGCGAGGGATCTTTCGCGCCTGGCGGGTGTCTAGGAAGGCCGGCGATCCGAAACGAAACGCTCGTTCCGTATCGCAGGAACGGCAATCAAGAGGACGACAATGCAGAAGCAAGTGATGGGGCTGGTAGCCGCGGCGTTCGTGTCCGGCATGGCGCTGGGCGGTGCGCTCGGCTATTTCGCCGCCGGCAAGGGCGAGCAGGGCGACACGAGCGCGGCAGGAAAGCAACTGACCACGGCCGAACTGACCGAGCGGCTCGGCGACGAGGCTTCCGAACTGAAGGAAACCCTGCCGAAGATGGCCGATGCCGAAACCGAATGGTTCGACGTCACCGTCGGTCCCGGAGCCGTGACCACCTACTGGTACCGCTTGGTGAACTACAACGGCGATGGTCTGAATTCCGAGAAATTCAAGGCCAACGTCGAGTCGAGTCTGACCAAGCAGGTCTGTGCCGAGCCGTCGATGCGGGAAAACATAGGCTACGGCACTACCTACCGCTTCAACTACGTCGGCAAGGACCGCATCAAGGTCGCGGAACTCGAAGTCGATCGTCAGAAGTGCGGCTTCTAATGGCTGCATGCCGGTTCAGTTCTGGCCGATGGAAGCGTTGACGGGAAAGTCTGAGAGGCCTATCAATCGTGATCCTTGTCGGATGAGGATCGGAAATTGAAACGACTCGTTGCCTTGGCGCTATCGTCCGGACTGCTGGCGGGATGCACCGGCACATCGCCCATACCCGTCGATATCGCCCGCAAAGCCCCTGCCGAGCGGGTGAGCGGAGGCCCGGATGGGCAAGCCCGAATCACCGTGGTGCGGGATGCGGGGCTCTGGACCTCGTTCTGCCCCGCCTCCCTCTACATCGACGGCGATCGAATCGCGCGGCTGGAGGCGGAGGAGAAGGTCACCGTTGGTGTTCGGGCCGGTGACCCCGTGCTGGTTCGTGCTGCGCAGGATGGCGGCGGGCTGTGCGCCTGGTTGCCGTCGAGCCGCTCGCTCGAGACCCGGCTGGAGCCGGGGCAGCATCGCTTCTATCGTATCTCCTTTGCCCGAAGCGGCAGGGTAGACCTGCAGGAGGACTCTCTCTGGCCTCGGAGGGAGCGGGCTTCCGATACATCCCGGCCCGGGCCGGCCACCTTGATCAGCGGAGCGGACAGGACTTCTCCTGCAAATAGCGTTATAAATAAATAATTTATCGCTATAAGCCTGACTGAAGTACGGGGACGACATGGAAAAGGCTTGGGACATCAAGATCCGACTGCTGCACTGGGCCATCGCCCTGACGGCGACCTTCCAGCAACTCAGCAGCCTTTATATGTCCGATCCCGGGACCCAGTACCTGTTTCCCTATCACCGGATCCTCGGCGCCGTCGCCGCCCTCGTCCTGCTGTTCTTCTGGCTCTACAGCTATGCGATCTACGACCTGAAGGTGCTGTTTCCCTGGGGCGGGGACGGGCGGCGCGCGGTGGTGCGGGAAGGCCTGGGTCTGCTGCGCGGGCGGCTGCCGGCGAGCGGGCGGGGGATCGGTCTGTCCGGATTCGTCCACGGGCTCGGACTGCTGGCCCTGAGCGGCTGCGCCATCACTGGCATGATCATGTTCTCCATGATTCCGCCGGGTCACGTCGGTCCTCCCGCCGACGGCATCGCCTTCACCCGCTACACGCTGCAGCACAAATTCTTCGGGCAGATGCTGTGGCTCTACTGGTGCGGCCACGTGGCCTTCGCCCTGGTCCACCAGATCGCCGGAGACCGGGTGTTCGGCGCCATCTTCGGCTTCGCCCGGCGGCGGGAGTGAGCCGTGATCCGCGTCGTGCTTGTGGCGAGCCCGAAAAACGAGGGGCTGCCCGTGGCAGCCCCTCGTTCGCGTAAGCGCTGATCGTGCCGGAGTCGAGTCCGGACCCTATCAGTCCTGGCGGCTGGTGACTTCGAGCAGGTGGTAGCCGAACTGGGTCTTCACCGGACCCTGCACGACATTCAGCGGGGCGCTGAACACCACGTCGTCGAACGCCTTCACCATCTCGCCACGGCCGAACGAGCCGAGGTCGCCGCCGTCACGGCCGGACGGACAGGTGGAGTTGTCGCGGGCAATCTGGGCGAAATCGGCGCCGGCCTCGATGGCGGCTTTCAGTTCTTCGCACTTGGCTTCGGTGGCTACCAGGATGTGGCGGGCGGTGGCTCGTGGCATGGGGGTACTCCTTCCAAAGAAGCCCACGAGACTACCGGAATCGCCGGGCTATTCAAGCACCGGAAAGATTGCGAGGGACATTCGGCAGCGGGGAAACCCGCCCGGGACTCCGAGCCCTCCGCCGCAAACGGCGGAGGGCTGCGGATAGCCGATCCGGTCGGGCTTTCCGAGGATCAGCAGTAGCGATCCAGATAGTGGACGCCCGGATTGCTCTGCGCCACGTGCCATTGCTCGGTCAGGGTCCGATGCACACGCCCGATGAAGTCGGCGTCTGCCGCGGCCTTCCGGCCGACATAGCCCTTGCCGCGGCGGTAGGCCCTGAAGC
Source organism: Azotobacter bryophylli (assembly GCF_042643485.1). NCBI lineage: Bacteria > Pseudomonadati > Pseudomonadota > Gammaproteobacteria > Pseudomonadales > Pseudomonadaceae > Azotobacter > Azotobacter bryophylli. Next base: position 185,878 of record NZ_JBHRSJ010000035.1, read on the forward strand.
GGACGCGCATGTTGGGGGTGCGCTTCTCGAACTCCTCTTCCTCCATGCCGGCCGGCAGGCGGTCAAGATGGACGTCACCCTGATCGCAGACCCAGAGGATGTGGCTTTCGTTCTTGTCCTTGCGCTCGGCGAACAGACGAGCCAGGTCTTCGGGGGAGAGCGAATGGTTCAGATTCATGTGCAAGGTCCTCATGGTCATCTAGGGATCGAACGTTTCGTGGCAAAACGTGTTGTTGTCGTTCGGTTCAGGCCACCGGCCGCCGATCGGAAGATCGGGGCGGTGGACTGCATGCCGTGCCAGCTGTTTTCAGATCACAACATGAGCCTTATGTAGCACTGCACGTAGGCTTGCTACACAAAGCAGAGCCTGGAGAAGCCAAGACAGGATCGTTTGGGGAGAGGGAAGGCGAGCACCCGATGATGTTGGGTAGCAAGGCGGAGGGTTAGTACGCCAGCCACAAGCATCATGAGAATGTCTTGCCAGCACTTTCGCCGCAAATGACGATTACTGCCAATCAACTTCATCAGTCCGCCTTGTGGGCAGTACAGTCGCGAGATGGCTCGGCGAGTGGGCCGAGCGAGCTGCGATCACCCTTACCAGGGCTCCCTGTTAGGGAAGCGGTTTCATCATGCAGGGTTCAGCGAGGCGGCGTCAACACTTTTGTAGTGATTTTTTTATGGCGCTACATTTGCCGGAAAGACCGCTCCTGAGCATCCCGTCGCGAGCCATCCCGGCTTTCAGACTAGCTGCCGGAGCACTGGGCGTCCTTTCTTCCGGACAGCCCAACGACCGGTCGTCGCTTCTGCCGGCCGGCCACTCGCCCGTTGCCCTTGCCTGCGTGAGAATGCCCACCGTCCGGCTTCCAGGACGACGAAGCAGGGCGGCGGACGCCCTCCGCTCATCCCCTCGAATTCCACGCAGGGACGCGGTACCAGAGCACTACCCATCTTGGCGAACGTATCCATGCCGGTTGCCGGCGACTCTTCTTCCGACACGAAACGAACCCCGTCCCGTCTGGGGCGTCTGCTCCTCCTGAGCGCCAGCCTGTTCGCCGGCGCTGCGGCCAACGCCTCCGAGGCCTCGCGGCTCGTCACGCTGATCAACGCCTATCGCACCGCGCCCCAGACCTGCGACGGCCGGCGGGTAAAACCGCTCGGGCCTCTGGCCATCGACGAGCGGCTGGCGCTGGGGTCGGTGACTTCCCGGACGCATCTGCTGAACGCCCTGCGAAGCGCCGGATATCCGCTGGATGCCGTGCAGACCCTCTCCGTCTCGGCCCCGGCGAATCCCGCCGTGGTGATGGCGGCCCTCGAAAGACGCGCCTGTGGCCTGCTGCTGGACCCGCGCTATGCGGATATCGGCGTGTCGCGCCGCGGCGACAGCTGGCAGATCGTCCTGGCCCGACCGCTGGCTTCCACCGGGCTGGGCGGCTGGGAACGGGTGGGGCGGGACATCCTGAGACAGGTCAACCAGGCCCGCGCCGAGCCGCGCCGCTGCGGTCGCCAGCGCTTCGCCGCCGTGCCGCCGCTCGCCTGGAATGCGCGCCTGGCCCAAGCCGCCCTCGCGCACAGCCGCGACATGGCCGCGCGCAACTACTTCAGCCACCGGGGGAGGGACGGCAGTCAGGCCGGCGTGCGCGCCCAGCGCGAGGGCTATCGCTGGTACGGCATCGGAGAGAACATCGCCACGGGGCAGACCACGGCGAAACAGGCGGTGTCGAGCTGGCTGGCCAGCCCGGGGCATTGCGCCAATATCATGAACCCGGTCTACCGCGAGATGGGCGCGGCCTATGCGGCCAATCCCAGGAGCGACGGAGGCATCTACTGGACGCAGGTGTTCGGGAAGCAGCGCTAGACGAGCGGGTCCGGACACCCCGCCGGCCACTCGTCCGGCGGGGATGTCCCGATCGCTCGTCTCAAGGCGCTGAGGCCGCCGGCGTTCAGTGTTGTGGCCTGTTGCGGATGGTCTTGAGCAGATCCTCGGGGCTGATGTGGCCGACGACGCTGTCGTGGCTGCCCGGCTGCGGCAGGTTGAGGATGTGGCCCTTGATCTTGCCGATCACGTGCATCTCGCACGGCTTGCAGTCGAACTTCAGGGTCAGCACCTCGTCGCCGTGCACCAGCTGCATCGGCGCCACCTTGGTGCGCACGCCGGTGACGCCCTTGGCCTGCTTCGGGCACAGGTTGAAGGAGAAGCGCAGGCAGTGCTTGGTGATCATCACCGGCACCTCGCCGGTCTCCTCGTGGGTCTCGTAGGCGGCGTCGATCAGCTGCACGCCGTAGCGCCGGTAGAAGGCGCGGGCCTTCTCGTTGTAGACGTTGGCGAGGAAGGTCAGGTGCGACTCCGGGTAGACCGGCGGCGGCAAGCTGACCGGCTTGCGCAGGCCCGGGCGATGGGCGGCGACGCGGGCGGCGGTGAGCGCCTCGACGGCTTCGCGGCGCAGGGCCTTGAGCTGCGAGTTGGGCACGAACGGCATCTGCGGGGCGTCGATCTCCACGCTCTCGGCGTGGTAGAGGGTGGTGCCGAGCTGGCCGAGCAGATCGCGCAGCTGCTCCAGTGCCTGTTCCGGCTTGTTGGCCGGGCCGAAGGCGCCGTCGAGGCTGACCGAGGCGCTCGTGCCTTCCTCGCTGGTGGCGGTCAGGGCGATCCGCTCCGGGCGCAGCTCGGCCCTCCAGGTGACGCCGATGCGGCGCTCGGCGGAAGTCTTGAGCAGCGCCTGCTGCCAGTTGTGGTCCAGGTTGCGGTTGAGCGGGTGATGCGGGCGCAACTGCCGCAGCGCCGGCGGCATCTCGTTGGGCTCCACGCGATACTGCCAGCGCGGCTGACCGTCCTCCTCGAACTGGGCGAGCTGTCCGACCACGCTGGCGCGGAAGCCCACCACCTCGCGCTTGACCAGCACGTTGAGGCCGTCGCCGTTGCTCAGCGGCTCGCTGGTCTGGACGAGCAGGTCCTGCTTGCCGACCTTGAGCACCTCGCCCACCGGCAGCCCGGTGAAGGTGGGAGAGTCGAAGGCGCCGATGTCGATCTTGCGCTCGCTGACGAAGTAGTCGGTGCTGCCGCGGTGGAAGGTCTTGTCCGGATCGGGGACGAAGAAGTGCTCGGTACGGCCGCTGGAGGCGCGGGCCAGGTCCGGGCGCTCGGCGAGGATCTCGTCCAGCCGCTGGCGGTAGTAGGCGGTGATGTTCTTGACGTAACTCGCGTCCTTGTAGCGCCCCTCGATCTTGAACGAGCGCACCCCGGCGTCGATCAGCGCGCGCAGGTTGGCGCTCTGGTTGTTGTCCTTCATCGACAGCAGGTGCTTGTCGTAGGCCACCACCCGGCCCTGGTCGTCCTTCAGGGTGTAGGGCAGGCGGCAAGCCTGGGAGCAGTCGCCGCGGTTGGCGCTGCGCCCGGTCTGCGCGTGGGAGATGTAGCACTGTCCGGAGAAGGCCACGCAGAGCGCGCCGTGGATGAAGAACTCGATGGTCGAGTCCACCGAGTCGCTGATGGAGCGGATTTCCGCGAGGTTCAGCTCGCGGGCCAGCACCAGCTGGGAGAAGCCGGCGTCGGCGAGAAACTTCGCCTTGTCCAGGCTGCGGATGTCGCACTGGGTGCTGGCGTGGATCTCGATGGGCGGGATGTCCAGCTCCATGATGCCCATGTCCTGCACGATCAGCGCGTCGACGCCGGCGTCGTACAGCTCGCGGATCAGCGTGCGAGCCGGTTCCAGCTCGTCGTCGTGGAGGATGGTGTTGAGGGTGACGAACACCCGGGCATGGAACAGATGGGCGAATTTCACCAGCTCGGCGATGTCCGCCACGCTGTTCTCGGCGTTGTGCCGCGCACCGAAACTGGGCCCCCCGATATAGACGGCATCGGCGCCATGCAGGATGGCCTCTCGGGCGATGGACACGTCCCGTGCCGGGCTGAGCAGTTCCAGATGGTGCTTGGGTAATGACATGGCTTGGATGATCGGTACGGGAAAAGCCTGTCATTGTAGCCGCCCCAAGCGGTTTTTGAGCGCCTCCGCGCATCTGTCGGCGGGCAGGGCGACGTTCTGCTGAAGGGGAGGGACAGCACGAGAGCCTCTCGGCCGGCGTACCCATGCACCGACGAACGGTGCGCCGACGAAGCGAAAGCCGGAAATCGGAAATCGGAACTCCTCATGTTGCCGTTGTTCACCCTCCAATAACGTTTCGTTTCATACGCTTATAGATTCAGGGCGAAAGCAAGATTAGTCAGTTTGTTGGCGACGTTTTTTCATTTCGACAAACCTTTCGTCGTCCGATGAGTGATCGATGGAGTAAGGGATAATACTTTTCCCGGGCTTTTCGTTTGTTGTCTGGTATATGAGTCGCCGGGATCGTCATTCAAACAAACTCCAGTAGATATATTTTTGGGATTTTGTATGGGTGGCGCGGAAAGTCTGGTTGAGGCTGTTTTTCACAAATGTTAAGGCTTTGTGGAGATAGTGTTGGGGGTTTATGGACATAATGTCGGGAGTTCATGTTTATAGAGAATAACGTTGAACTTCCTTTTGCGCTGTAGTATTACCTGTACGCAATCGGATACGCCCTCCAGCTACCCGCAGCACTGCAGTAGTGTGGAAAAGCCATAAATATCAATTGGCTGTAATTCTTTTATAAGTACAAGTAAATACGGGAATGCGGGGTTCCAAATGAATCGACTGGTTGAAGATACATAGCGCCACGCTTCGGGGCCTGTTGTCGGTTTTCGATGAATATGGCGCCAGAAGTGGCGCCGTAAATGACCGCTTTTGTTTCTCGGCTGCAAGGGCCGGGAATGTTCCTGTTTAGCGGGCGATTGCAGAAGGACTCCAGGGTTCTTCTGGGAGCGGGTTTGCCGACAACAGCGTCAAAGTGATTCAGGTAGCAAATGGCTTGTCTTGGGTCTGCGCTCATTCGGAAGTTCTTATTTCCAATGACCGCCGGCAGAGCATGGCTTTGTTCAAACTTTCTTCGGGTCATTGGCATCGTTCCGATGGCCTCCGGAGTTGAATCGATGACCGCTAGATCAGAAGGCCCGGCACAGTTCGGCAGTTTCGACGAGGCTGCCGTATTGCACGAACTCGAGCATTATCTTCCGAAGCAGGCGCCCCTGAAGGATTTCGTGCACCACAACACCCTGCACGCCTTCCAGGGTTCGAAGTTCCACGACGCGCTGCGCAACGCCTCGGGCATCTTCGGCTACAACGTTTCGCTCAAGCTGGAGAAATACCGCAGCCTCTATCTGCAGGGGGAGATCACCCCGGCGGTTCTGGACTGGGTCATCCGCCAGCACAAGGGCGATCAGTTCGAGCGCTGGAAGAGCCTGCTCGTCGAGGGCGAGTTCGCACCGCCGGCCCTGCCGCGCATCGGCTCGGTGCGCGCGCACTGGAAGAAGAACCAGCGCGTCGACCTGGACTCGCTGGTGCATCCGCTGCTGTTCCGCATCCTCTGCAGCTACCTCGACCAGGGCATCTCCATCTGGGCCTTCCCGTCCAACGGCGAGGGCTTCCTGAGCGCCCTGCGCGAGCTGGAGCGCCACAGCTTCACCAGCTTCTTCCGCCGCGAGCGGGCACGGCGCCTGCTGCTCGACGGCGACTGCGCCATCGCCGACCTGCTGAGGCTTCTGGTGCGCGACGAGGCGCTGTTCGAGCATTACCTGTTCGACCAGCAGTTCGCCCATCCGGGCTGGTCGGGCATCGTCACGGTGATCGAGGCGCAGCCCGGCACCCTGATCGACAGCCGCAAGATCACCCTGCGCGAGCTGATCGTCTTCGAGCTGCTGCTGGAGATCGACGCGCTCGACGAGCATTTCGACGAGCGTTGGAGCCCGCTGGAGGCCGATCTGGCCGGGGAGCCGCGGGAAATCCTGGCCGAAGTGCCTCGGACCGAACTGCACGACGCCCTGGCGATCTGGCAGGAGGCGCTGGAGTGGAGCTTCTACGACCCGGTGCTGAGCGCCGTCCAGCGCCAGCCCGCGGAGAGCCCGGCGGCGCCGGCGAAGAGCTTCCAGGGCCTGTTCTGCATCGACGACCGCATCTGCTCCTTCCGCCGGCACCTGGAAAGCCTCGATCCGCACTGCGAAACCTACGGTACGCCGGGTTTCTTCGGCGTGGAGTTCTATTTCAAGCCGGCCAACGCCAAGTCCTCTTCCAGGGTCTGCCCGGGTTCGATCGAGCCGCAGTACCTGATCAAGGAGACCGGCGGCCAGGACCGGCGTCGCGCCGAGCCGCACTTCAGCAAGCACTCGCACAACCTGCTGGGCGGCTGGGTGATCTCCCAGACCCTCGGCTTCTGGTCGGCCATCAAGCTCTTCGACAACATCTTCAAGCCTTCGGCCAGCCCCCTCGGCTCGTCCTCCTTCCGGCACATGGAGCGCGGCTCCAGCCTGAGCATCGAGAACCGCTCGCCGGACGAGCGCGAAGACGGCCTGCAGGTCGGCTTCACCGTCGAGGAGATGGCCCAGCGCGCGGAGGGCCTGCTGCGCAGCATCGGTCTGATCCGCGATTTCGCGCCCATCGTCTACGTGGTCGGCCACGGCGCCAGCAACACCAACAACCCGCACTACGCCGCCTACGACTGCGGCGCCTGCTCGGGTCGCCCGGGCTCGGTGAACGCGCGGGTGATCTGCTTCATGCTCAACCATCCGCGGGTGCGCGAGATCCTCGCCGGCAAGGGCGTCGAGATCCCGGCGGCGACCCGCTTCGTCGGCGCGCTGCACGACACCACCCGCGACGAGGTCGCCTTCTACGACGAGGAGTCGCTCGATGCCGACAGCCAGGCCCGCCACCGGGCCAACGTCGCGGTGTTCGACAAGGCCCTGGCGCTCAACGCCAAGGAGCGCTCGCGCCGCTTCGAGCTGACCGACAGCCAGCAGTCGCCGGAGCGGGTGCACGAGGCGGTCAAGGCGCGCGCCGTGTCGCTGTTCGAGCCGCGTCCGGAGCTGAACCACGCCACCAACGCGCTGTGCATCGTCGGGCGCCGTTTCCTGAGCCGCAAGCTGTTCCTCGACCGGCGCTCGTTCCTCAACTCCTACGACTACCGGGTCGACCCGGACGGAACCTTCCTGCTCGGCATCCTGCGCGCTGCGGCGCCGGTCTGCGGCGGGATCAACCTGGAGTACTTCTTCTCCCACGTGGACAACCAGAAGCTGGGGGCGGGGAGCAAGCTGCCGCACAACGTGATGGGCCTGATCGGGGTGGCCAACGGCAACGACGGCGACCTGCGCCCGGGCCTGCCGAGCCAGATGATCGAGGTGCACAACCCGGTGCGGATGATGATCGTGGTCGAGCAGTTCCCCGAGGTGGTGCTGAACACCCTGCGCCAGCATCCGCCCACCTGGGAGTGGTTCGCCAACGACTGGATCAACCTGACCGTCGTCAGCCCCGAGAGCCACGAGCTGTTCCGCTTCCGCGACGGCGCCTTCGAGGCGTACCGCCCGCTGACCGAGCGGATCGGCGTCGCCGCGGACCTCGAGAAACTCTTCGAAACCCAGGCGGACAACCTGCCTGTCCTCGCCCTGAGCTAGGAATCGCCATGGCCTCCGTACTGCAGATCTTCATCTTCCTGCCGCTGATCGGTTTTCTGCTCAGCCTGACCCACCCGGAACGGGACGAGACGCGCATCACGCGCACCGCGCTGGCCACGGTCGGCGCGCACCTGCTCGGCTTCGTGCTGTTCCTCTTCTACTGGGCGTGGCACGGCTTTCCCTCCCTGGACCTGAAGGACTTCATCGTCTTCCAGACCGGCAGCTACGAGTTCTACATCGACTTCCTGTTCGACCGGATCACCGCGACCTACGTGTTCGTCGGCGCCTTCCTGACCCTGATGGTGCTGCTCTACAGCCGCCGCTACATGCACCGCGAGCCCGGCTACAAGCGCTTCTTCAGCACGGTGCTGTTCTTCTACGCCGGCTACAACATGGTGGTGTTCTCCGGGAACATGGAGACCATGTTCACCGGCTGGGAGGTGCTGGGGATCACCTCGTTCCTGCTGATCGCCTTCTACCGCGACCGCTACCTGCCGGTGAAGAACGCGGTCAAGGTGTTCTCCATCTACCGGATCGGCGACGTCGGACTGCTGCTGGCCATGTGGGCGATGCACCACCTGTTCCACGCCAACGTCAGCTTCCACATGCTGCAGAACCGCGACTTCGTGCTCGAGCATCTGCAGCCGCACGCCTTCGGCGGCCTGTTCATCTCCATGATGATCCTGCTGGCCGCCGCGGCGAAGTCGGCCCAACTGCCGTTCTCCAGCTGGCTGCCGCGGGCCATGGAGGGGCCGACGCCGTCGAGCGCGATCTTCTACGGCTCGCTGTCGGTGCACATCGGCGTGTTCCTGCTGCTGCGCACCGCGCCGCTGTGGCGGGGCGAGCCGTGGGTCTGCGCCGTCATCGGCCTGCTGGGGTTCTCCACCAGCGTCGTCGCCACGGTGATCGCCCGCTCGCAGTCGGCGATCAAGAGCCAGATCGCCTACGCCTCCATCGCCCAGATCGGCCTGATCTTCATCGAGATCGCCGCCGGCCTCGACACCCTGGCCCTGGTGCACTTCGCCGGCAACGCCTTCCTGCGCACCTACCAGCTGCTGGTGTCGCCGTCGGTGGTGACCTACCTGATCCGCGAGCAGTTCTACAACTTCGTGCCGCGCCAGCACCAGGCCACATGGCGCCTGCCGAAGAAGCTGATGTATTCCCTCTACATGCTCTCGGTGCGGGAGTTCGACCTGGACGCCTTCATGTACCGCCGGCTGTGGAACCCGATGAAGAGCCTGGGCCGGCGCCTGGACTTCCTGAGCTTCTGGCGGGTCCTCGGCTTCTTCGTGCCGGTCTATCTGCTGGGGGGGTTCCTGGCCTACCGGCGCGATGCGCTGCCGGTCGGGGTCGTCCAGGCCCTGCCGGTGGTCTTCTCCACGATGGCGGCGATCCTGGTGCTCAAGTCGTTCACCGAGCGCAAGCACGCCCGGATGACCTGGCTGCTGGCGATCATGACGCACTTCTGGATCGCCCTGGCCACCTCGTTCAACGCCAGCTTCGACTTCGCCGAGAGCTACGTCTACCTGAGCGGCGTCGCCCTGGCCGGCCTGGTCGGCTTCCTCTGCCTGCGGCGGCTCAAGGAGCTGGAAGGCGACATCCACCTCGACCACTTCCACGGCCATTGCCGCCAGCACCCGCGGATCGCCTTCGTCTTCCTGCTGTGCTGCCTGTGCGCCACCGGCTTTCCGATCAGCCCCACCTTCGTCGGCGAGGACCTGATCTTCGCCCACATCGAGGAAGGGCAGATCGGTCTGGCCTTCCTGACCAGCTTCAGCTTCATCCTGGTCGGCCTGTCGATCATCCGCATCTATGCACGGGTGTTTCTCGGGCCGCACGCCAAATCCGTCTACGAGGTGGCCTACAAATCTTCCTGATTCGATCCGATTCCGATCTCGCCCGGGGAGGAGCGGATTCGTCCGCGATCGGCGGTGGCAGGCACAGCCTCGCGAGCGAGCCCGCTCCTACCGGTTCGACCAGAGCTATCCATACCCAGCATTCGAAAGTGCATGACAATACCGAAGGAGCCATTGCCCAATGAAAGCGAGTGCAATTCCCGAAGATGGCCTCAAGGGCCTCAAGCAAAACTGGCGCAGCGACGTGGTATCGGGGTTCCTGGTATTCCTGCTGGCGCTTCCCCTGAGTCTCGGCATCGCCAAGGCCAGTGAGTTCCCGCCGGCCATGGGCGTGCTGACCGCCATGATCGGCGGCATGTTCGTCAGCCTGTGCGCCGGCTCGCGGCTCACCATCAAGGGCCCGGCCGCCGGCCTGATCACCATCTGCGCCGGCGCCGTGGTCGAGTTCGGCGGCGGCGCCCAGGGCTGGCACCTGGCGCTCGGCGCCATTGTGGTAGCGTCCATGCTGCAGATGCTGTTCGGCTTCCTGCGCTTCGGCTCGCTGAGCGACTTCTTCCCGCACTCGGTGGTGCACGGGATGCTGGCGGCGATCGGCCTGATCATCTTCGCCAAGCAGATCCACGTGCTGCTCGGCATCGATCCGGCCACCCTCAAGGGCCTCGACCTGATCCAGCTGTTCGAGCGGATTCCCGCCTCGATCATGCACGCCGATCCCCACGTGGCCCTGGTCGGCGTCATCAGCCTGGCGATCATCTTCGGTCTGCCGCTCTTGAAGATTCCGGGTTTGCAGAAGGTGCCGGTGCCGATGCTGGTGCTGCTGGTGGCCGTCCCCATGGCCCTGATCCTCGACTTCCGCCACACCGAGCCGGTGTTCGACATGGTGACCATCGGCAACTTCTGGTCCAACGTCGGCCTGAACGTGGATTTCTCCCTGATCGGCACCGCGGTGTTCTGGAAGTACGTGCTGATGTTCCTCTTCATCGGCAGCCTGGAATCCCTGCTGACGGTCAAGGCCGTCGACGGGCTCGACCCCTGGAAGCGGGCCTCGGACGCCAACCGCGACCTGGTCGCGGTTGGCGCCGGCAACGCGCTGTCCGGGCTGCTCGGCGGCCTGCCGATGATCTCCGAGGTGGCCCGCAGCTCGGCCAACGTCACCTTCGGCGCGCGCAGCCGCTGGAGCAACTTCTTCCACGGCCTGTTCCTGTTCGTCGCCATGCTGATGTTCATCCCGGTCATCGAGATGATCCCCAACGCGGCCTTGGCGGCGCTGCTGATCTCCGTGGGCTACCGTCTGGCCTCGCCTCGCGAGTTCTTCAAGGTCTACCGCATCGGCGTCGAGCAGTTGGTCATCTTCGTCGTGACCGTGCTGGTGACGCTGTCCACCGACCTGCTGATCGGCGTCGGCGCCGGCATCGCCACCAAGCTGGCGCTCAGCCTGGTGCACCGGGTCCCGCTGGACAACCTGTTCAAGGCCCGCTACAGCCGCGCCAAGGAGGCCGGCGGTGAGCGGATCAGGGTGAGCGGGGCGGCGGTCTTCTCCAACCTGCTGGGCTTCAAGAAGCTGTTCGGCCAGATCGACCGCGGCACCCGGGTGACTCTGGACTTCTCCGCGGCCCATCTGGTGGATCACACCTTCATGGAGTTCATCGAGCACCTCAAGGAAGAGTTCGAGCATGCCGGCGGCAAACTGGTCGTCAGCGGCATCGAGAACCTCAAGCCGTTCTCGAAGCACCCGCTGGCGGCCCGCAAGCGCCTGCCGAGCCACGCCCAGCTCGCCTGACCTGCGGGGCGGAGGCAACGGATTGCCTCTTGCCGCTCCCTGCGGCGGACTTGCGAAACCCCTCTTCCATCCGAGCCTCTTGCCGGGAGGCGCAGGGAGGTCTTGCCCCTTCGGGGACAGGTCTAGACTGAGAAGGGCATTCCGTCAGCCGTAACAGCGAGGTGTCGTCATGTCGAAGACCAGCGGATCCAAGGGCGGCCACAAGGGCGAGCCGACCCACGAGAAGGGCGGCGGAGAAGGGCTACCGCCCAAGAACTGGCCCTCCACGACCGGCGAACCCAGCATGGGCGGTCGCGCCACCGTGAGGGAACGGAAGGAGAAGGATCGCTGACCCGCGTCAGCGGATGATCGGATCGTTCCCACGCTCCGCGTGGGAACGCCCTTGGCCCTATTCACCGGCTCCCTCGCATTCAGGCGCTGGGAGCATCCTTCGGGACGCCCCCGCGCTCCCGCCGCCGACTCGTCGGCCGACCGCCTAATCTCCGCACCCATCGTCCAGCCCGTCGAGCCGTTGCCGGGGATGCCCTGTGTCAAGGATTCGCCCCGGAAACGTCCGATTCGGGCGCCGGGACATGCTCTAAGGCCGGCAATCGCGCATCATGTGCGCAGTCAGAAAGAAAGGAGTTTTTCATGCGCATTGCTTCACCCGTTGCGCGGCTTGCCGCGTTGTCGTTGGGACTGCTGTCCGCCGCCGCTGCCGGGGCGAGCGAAGAGGCGCAGTTGGTGGAATCGATCAACGCCTACCGCGGCCAGGTGCAGCGCTGCGCCGGCCAGGCGTTCGCGGAGCTGCCGCCGCTGTCGGACGACCCGCGACTGATCCAGTCCGCCGGCAGCACCGGCGACCTGCAGGAGGCGCTGACCCGCGCCGCCTATCCGATGGTCAACGCCCAGGCGATCAGCCTGTCCGGGCCGCGCGACGTACCGGCGGCCATGCGGGCGCTGCAGGAGAGCTTCTGCCGGGTGCTGCTGGACCCGCAGTTCGTCGACGTCGGGGTCAGCCGCACCGGGCGGGACTGGCGCATAGTGCTGGCGCGACCGCTGCTGGCCGGGCGCATGGGCGACTGGCAGGCGGAGGGGCACAAGCTGCTCGGGCAGATCAACGACGTGCGCGCCCATTCCCGCGAGTGCGGCGGCCAGCTGTTCCCCGCGGCGGCGCCGCTGACCTGGAACGCCGAACTGGCGACGGCGGCCGAGGCGCACAGCCGGGCCATGGCCAACGGCAACTTCTTCGATCACAAGGGCAGCGACGGCACCACCCCGGGGGACCGGGCGGAGCTGGCGGGCTACAGCGGCGGGCAGGTCGGCGAGAACATCGCCGCCGCGCTGGATAGCACGCGCAAGGTGGTCGACGGCTGGCTGGCCAGCCCTGGCCACTGCGCCAACCTGATGAACCCGCAATTCCGCGACCTGGGCGCCGCCTACGCGGTCGATCCGAAGAGCGATGCGGGGATCTACTGGACGGCATTGTTCGGCGCGCCTTGAGGGCTTCGGCCGGGGGGAGGGCGCGCCATGGAGGCGACCGAAAGAACCATCCTAGGCCCGCTCCGGACCTGGCGTCCAGCCCCGACGCGGCCGATGTCGCGGGTGGCTGATTCAGGTCAGCGAAGAATGTTTCTTTATGCGTCAGGGACTTCCATACGCTGCGGGTTGGCGTAGTCTGGAGACGTCGCCCGAGCACGTCAGTACGCGGCGACATTGCTGATCGGTTGAATAAGGAACGGCGTATGCAACTCCAGGTTCACAGCGATAACCATATCGATGGCAGTGCCCGCCTGGCCGGGTGGGTCCGTGCTACCGTCGCCAGCAAATTCGAGCGTTACGACGAGGAGTTGACCCGCGTTGTCGTCCACCTGAACGACGAGAACGGCAACAAGGCAGGCGCCAACGACAAGCGCTGCCAGATCGAGGCCCGTGCCAGGGGCCAGCAGCCGGTTTCGGTGACCTACAAGGCCGAATCCCTGGAGTACGCCCTGGACGGGGCGATGGAGAAGCTGGGCCGTGCCCTGGCCCACCGCCTCGGCAAACAGCGCAGCAAGCGCCTCGGCGCCAATCGCGAAGAGCTGGGCGACGTGGTCGAGCGTGACCGCCTGCTGGAAGAGGATTTCCTCGCCGAGCAGCAACTGCTCACCGCCTGATTCCTCAGCAGAAAAGACAGACCGCCGGCAGTCGGGAGCTGCCGGCGGTTTTTTTATGGGGCGTGCCCGTCGCCTCGGCGGTCGGGTTCGACCCTGTGCAGTTCCCCATCCCGGCCTAGGTGAAAGCGCGCGAAATCCTCCGCCAGAAATAGCCGGCCCCGATACAGAGCCGCGGCTTCGGCGCGGATGTCCTCGATGGACGGGCTGCGTTTCGGATCGGCCTGGTAGCGGGCGCTGAAGTGGGTCAGGACCAGATGGGCGAGGCCGGCCTGCTCGGCGAAGGCGGCGACCGCGGCGGCGGTGCTGTGGCCGAAGTCGGCCCGGGCGTCGTTCGCCACGGCCCGGGTATAGGTGGCTTCGTGGACCAGCACCTGGGCGCCTTGGCAGGCCTCGGTCAGCAGTTCCGGGCGGTCGTTGTCGCCGCCGACCACCACCCGGCGGGGCGGGCGGTCGAAGATCAGGTAGTCGTCGCTGCGCAGCAGGCGCCCTTCGTACTGCACGTCGGTGCCGCGAATCAGCTGGCCCCAGAGCGGGCCGCGGGGGATGCCGTGCCGGTCGAGCTTGTCGATGTTCAGGCGCGGATCCGGGCGCGCCTCGCTGAAACGGTAGCCGTAGCAGGGCACCCGGTGGGAGAGGGCGACGGCCTCGACGCGCAGACTCCCGCCCCGCCATTCGCCCAGGGACTCGGCGGCATGGAAGTGCAGTTCGAACGGCAGCCAGACCCGGGTGAGACGCAGCGTCGTTCGGACCCATTCCTCGATGCCGGCCGGGGCGACGATATGCAGCGGGGCCTTTCTGCCGTGCATGCCGGCGCTGGCCAGAAGGCCGGGCAGGCCGTAGCAGTGGTCGCCATGGACATGGGTGACGAAGACCGCGCGCAGCTCATGCAGCGAGAGCGGGGTGCGCAGCACCTGATGCTGGGTGGCCTCGCCGCAGTCCACCAGATGCCAGCCCCTGCCGGTGTCCTCCAACAGCGCCAGCCCGGTGACGTTGCGGGCCCTGGTGGGGGTTCCGGAGGAGGTGCCGAGAAATAGCAGGTCCACGTTCGGGGTTCCGTCGTTCTGGGTCGTATCAGTATGCCGCAGGGCGTTGGTTCGCGCCCCGAATCCGGCAGGAGGCAGGACCGCTCCTCCCATCCGCCGCTGCGGTATCAGAACGATAGGGCGCGAAGGTCCTCCAAACCCTGAGGGCCGCCTTGAAGCGGCCTTCTCACCCAAAGCGCGAGGAGGAAGCCGACATGACCGACCCTGACGATCCGCACAAGGACGGCCTGACCCCGCCGGATTACGACGAATACGGCGACGTGCCCGACTCGGGCGCCGACGCCGAGGAAGAGGACGACGAGACTTCCGAGGTTCCGCACAGTCCTGGCGAAAGTCCGCTTGGCTGACTTCCGGCCGGCTGGAAAGCCGCACAGCCGATCCCTGCCGATTCCGCCTTGTCCGTTTCAGTTTCCGCGCTCCCGAATCCGTCCGAAGCCGGTTCCGAGTCTTCCAACGGTGAAGGCTCGGATGGTCGGGCGCTCAGCCGAATTCCTGCCACCCGGACGGGATAAACCGCGAGGAATATTCCGGCCGATAGGCTAGACAAGTCGGCCGGTCCGCCCTACAAAGGCGCACGTCGCGCAGGGCGGGCGAATGGCCCATGAATGCCCTGTATTCGCTGGGTTTGATCTGAAGGCAGGTGGAGTCGTGAGAAAGAAGAAACCGGTAGACCCCGTTCGTCAGGCACAGAAGAATCGTGCCCATCGGATCGGCTGGCTGATCGCCCTGGCCGGCATCGGTTGCGGGTTCGCGTTGCTGGCGCTGAAGTCCGCGTGAAGGGCTTTGCCGCTGTGGCGGGGAGGGCGGCTGGCCGAAAGGCTGGTCGCTGAACCCGGTCGGCGGTGTCGTATTGGCACCGCCGAAAACCGGGCGGGGCAGGCGGAATCGGCTGTCACGTCGCGCGCACATCCCCGGCGCGCAACGTGCAATCGTTTCCGGTGCGGGGCTTACTTGGCCTTATCGCCGCCCTGATCGGCGCTGGCGGCCATTTCGGTCCAGCCGTCGATGGTCTTGTCGAGATTGCCGCCATTTTCCTGCATGGCATGGGCGAACTGGTCGCGGTAGATCTTACCGATGTTGAGACCGCTCATGACCAGGTTGCGCATCAGCCACTGACCGTTGCTGTTCACCATGGTGTACGACACTTCGTGCGTTTCGCCTTTCCCGCCGTGGACTTCCAGACGAATGCTGGCGCGGTCGTCGGTCGGAGCCGCAGACGGCAGTACCTTAATCTCCTTGGGATCGAATTCGAGCATGCCGTTGCTGTAGAACTGCATCAGGCCGTGGCGGACGTTTTCCTTGAAGCGGGCCATCTGCTCGGGGCTGGCCTGCTTGGCATAGGTGTTCATGATGCTGCGGGCCATGCCCTCGGCATCCACGATGGGGCCGATGATGTTGTCCATCGAGGCGTACAACGCTTCCGGCTTGCTGCGGTACTGGGCCTTGTGGGAGTTGAGATCCTTCATCATCTCCTGGGTCTTTTGCTCGATCAGGGCCTGCGGAGTTGCATCTGCCTGAGCGAACAGCGGCAGGGCCGCCAGCAGAATCAGAAAACCACGGCGTAGCGTTTTAAGCATGATTTTTTCTCTGGTAGGTGTTTCTGGTTATTCGCACGGTTGCCGGTGACACGTCGGGCCCGATGCCTATTTTCACGTTAGATCAAGACGGGCCGGTGCGTCGTCGTGCCAACGCCGTGCGCATGAATCGTCGAAAACCGCGGCTAGTTTAACGCCACCGGTCCGATACTCGATTACCTGGATATCAAAGAAGTTTTTCAGGAACGCACTCGCGCATCCGCGGCAACGGTCGTGCGTAGCGCGTCGCTGCTCCGGCAGGGCGATCGCTCCCGCGCGGGAGCGCGGAAACGATCATCGTCCTGTCACGTCACGAGGTCCTGCCATTGCAGCGTCTCGATGCCCGTCAGCTCGATGGCGAGCTCCGCCTGGGCATCATCGTCCACGTTGCCGTACAGCACGCCGTCGGCGAATCTCAACTGGCCGGGTTCGCTGAAGGCGTCGTCGGCGTCCAGCAGCACGCCGAAGGCATCGTCGTCCGGCGTCGCCCGGTTCGCATCGACCCGCTGCAGATCGATCCGGTCGTCTCCCGGTTCGAAGTCGGTGATCCGGTCCCGGGTGTCGGCCGAGGGACCGCTCTCGTCACTCCAGCCATAGGCGAACACGTCCTGGCCGTCGCCGCCGCTCAGGCGGTCCCGGTCGTTGCCGCCTTCCAGCCGGTCGTCGCCGTCGCCGCCGATCAGGGTGTCGTCGCCGGCGGCGCCCACGAGCGAGTCGTTGCCGCTGCCGCCTTCCAGCCGGTTGTCGCCCGAGGCGCCGTACAACAGATCGTTGCCGCCCAGGCCGTAGAGGCTGTAGTCGGTGATGGTGGCGTCGAATTCGTCTTCGGGAGTGATGCGATTGTCAGCGTCGTTGCCGTAGGCCACCCGGGTGTCGTGCATGATGATGTCTTCGAAATGTTCGGGCAGCCTGAGGAGCTCCAGCTCGATGGCATAGATGGTGTCCCGGCCGCCCGACTCGCCCTCCACCAGCTCCACCGGGCCGCTGATCCGGTAGTGATCGTCACCGCTGCCGCCGATCAGTACATCGCCTTCGTCCCCGTCTATCAGGGTGTCGGCGTCGCTGCCGCCCACCAGCCGGTCCGCGCCGCTGCCGCCGACCAGCAGATCGAGCCCCGAGCCGCCATACAGGCGGTCGTCGCCCGCATCGCCGTACAGCTCGTCGTGATCGGTACCGCCGTAAAGACGGTCGTCGCCGCCGCCGCCGTGGAGTTTGTCCTGGCCGGCGGAGCCGTACAGTTCGTCGTCGTCTGCTGTTCCCACGAGATTCAGGCCCGCGTTGTAGCCCTGCGCGAATTCCTCACTCGTTGCGATCGATCGTACGGACGCCATGATCTCACCTCGCTCTAGCCGGGTTGGTGGGCGCCGGGAGAGAGCCGCTTCGCCTGTGAAGACCTCGCCCGCGGCCTGCAAGCATAGCTGCCCGATTCGCGCGTTCATGGCTCCGGCGGTTTTCCGCCGGTGAACCGATCTTCGAGGGTGCCGGATCTCGATGCCTCGGTCCTGCGGCAGAGGGAATGTCCGGGCCAGCTCGCTGGGCCGCGGCGCGCTCTGCGGCGTACAATCCCGCTTCGCCCCGCTCCTGCACGAAGGGGCATGGCGGCGGCCGGCTCCTGCCGTTCAGGCGGGCTGCCGTGGATCGCCGATGCACACATCAATCGCGAGAGGAATTCCATGCCGACCTACGATTACCGCTGCGAAGCCAACGGCCAGGTGTATGAAGTCCAGCATCCGATGGCGCTGCGCCCGAAAACCTGGGGCGAGCTGCGCGCCGCCTGCGCGCTGGCGGAAGACTCGTCGATCCCGGACGACGCGCCAGTGACCAAGCTGTTGAGCGCCGCCGGCGTGGTCAACAGCCGGGTGCTGAAGAACCCGGAACCCCCGGCCTGCGCGCGGGGGAACTGCGCCGGCAACTGCCGCTGAGCGGGGACAGCCCGTCAGCCCGTAGGGTGGAAAACTCGCGTAGCGATTTTCCACCGCTGCCGTCCCTAACGGCCGCCCCCACGCAGGGTAGAAAACCCGCGCAGCGGTTTTCTACCAATCCGCCTCAACTCGCTCCCCCCAAGCTTTCGGCTCGCCGCCGCGATCGTCGCCCGCCCAATCCGGGGCATAGATGCCTTCGCGCACCGCACGGTGGAAGCTCGACCACGGCCAGTCGGCCACCCGCGCCACATGCCTGTGCTTCACCGGGTTGTGGTGCAGGTAATCGAGGTGCCGTTGGTAATCGAGGTCGTCGCGGATCAGGTGTTCCCAGTAGCGCCGTTGCCAGAGGCCGCGCTCGCCACGGGCGGCCTGTGCGGCATTCGGCGTGCTGCGCCCCGGCAGACGGCGGGAGAAGGCCGCCTTGATGATCTTCCAGCGCAGCGCGAAGTCGCGGTCGCCTGCCGGCAGCGTCCAGATGCAGTGCATGTGCTCCGGCAGCACCACCCAGGCATCGATATGGAAGGGATGCCGCGCGCGAGTCGCCCGCACCGTGGCGCGTAGCAGGTCGATTTCCCGCACCAGCAGATCGCTGCGCCGGTCGCGCAGGTTCACCGTGAAGAAATAGGTCGCTCCCGGCACGCGGGCACGTCGGTAGTTGGACATGGTTCCTCCCTGAGCCGGTGGGCCGTTGCCGGCAGCCCTGCCCGGTAGACAAGGCTGCGCCGTTGTCTACCCTACGTCACCCACCCCTGCGTGCACTCCCGTAGGGTGGAAAACTTGCGCAGCGATTTTCCACCAGGGAGGTCCGGGCTACTCGCTAAATTTTTGTTTCGCGAAGAGCCTCTATGATGCGCTCCCTTATTGCAATCATTGAGGAGTTCCCTGTTCCTTCTGGAGGGGTGGGGGCTAGTTCAAAGAATTTTGTGAAAACCTTCTCAAAGAACTCTTCGCTTATATCTCTTTTTTTCTCGCCAGCATAAACGATCTCGCTTAGTGCTTGCGTGACGCCGCCGTATCCTGATGTTCTGTAGAAGTAGTCTTTCGGGTATTTGTTTTGAGTGCTCTCAATGGCGTTATCTATAGCTTTAAAGCAGTTAATGATGAGTTTTCTTAGTACCCAGTCCTCTTCTTTTTCATAGTACTTTATGAGTGAGCTGGATTTCTTGTTTATGGTTTTTAAAAGCTGGTCAATAAACGCGGATTGTGAGAGGCTTTCTGTATCTTCTATTTTCTTTCCGAGGATTTTAATTCTCTTGTGGAATGGAGATAGAGGGTCGTCATTAAGTGACTTCACGATCTCGTGACAAACTCGCTCTTTGCTCCTTTTGGGGTCTAATGCAAATAGGTCGTATATCAGGGATTTTGATACTTGTTTTTGGTTGCTGTTAATTGTTGTGAAGATGGTTGCTTCGGAGTAGGTGTCTATCCCGAAGACAAAGACAATTAAGAGCTCGATTTCTTCCAATATGCTTTCTGGTGTTTCTTTGAGTCCAAGTACCCTGTGCTGGCCATCAAGAATGTGGCCAATTATTTTCTCGTTTTCACTTATCTCTAAGTGAGTGTCTGTGAGTTTTATACAGTTTTCATAAGCTGAGACGATGATTGGTGTAGGGATGATTGCATCGGGAGTGCCAAGGTAGTTTCCGATGTCTCTTACCCTTTTACGGTCATCATCTCGCTGTATGCCATCGCTGCTGTCACTGCGTCGTCTAATTGCTAGTCGATGGATTATTTCGGGTGCTTTAATGGTGCAGGTATAGAAAGTTGCACCGGGCTGGTTGTATCTAAGGAAACTGTGCTTGCTCATTTTTTTCCTCAAATCTTCATGCCGTTAATGGTGCTGGTGTTTTTCTCGGATTCACTGGTCATACGCTTGGCATTGTTTTCCCAAGTCTTGACGACGGCACTGGCGGATTCGTTTTCTTCAACGGTCCATAGAATGGTCGATAGTAGTATAGAGAATGTATAGATGGACCAATGGAATATGGCATTCTCTCTATAGGCGAATGCTGGATTTTGGGTTAATTCAAATGCTATGAAAACACCAAGTAATATGGTGATTGCTGTTACGAGGAGTAGTGAGGATTTCAGTTCGCGGTTGCCTATTTCCTTGCGCTTAATGTACTCGCGCACCATAAAATAGGATGAGCTTGCAAGCATGGCTGTGGAGAAAACAATAAAGTTTCCACTGGCTGCTTGGGTGCTGATGCTTGCCGCTGCTCCATTTCCTTGCCAGAGTGAGTGGAGGATGGCGAGAGTTGGGCCTAGCTGGCCGAAAATTACGATAATAAATATGAACCAGCCTAGGCTGATTAGTCGCGTCTTATGCTGATCCAACCAGATCTTAATGGGGTCGCACATGCATTTGCACATGAGATTATTCCAAGCCTGTATCTTCTTGTGAAAGAGGGGGCATAAAGCCCCCTCAATTTGTTACAACCTTATAGTGGGGATTGATCAATCCCAGCTCAACGCCCCACCGGTCTGATACTCAATCACCCGCGTCTCGAAGAAGTTCTTCTCCTTCTTCAGGTCCATGATCTCGCTCATCCACGGGAAGGGGTTGGTCACGCCGGCGTACTGTTCCGGCAGGCCGATCTGGGTCAGGCGGCGGTTGGCGATGAACTTGAGGTAGTCCTCCATCATCGAGGCGTTCATGCCGAGCACGCCTCTAGGCATGGTGTCGCGGGCGTATTCGATTTCCAGCTGGGTGCCCTGGAGGATCATCTGGGTCGCTTCGTCCTTCATCTCGGTGTCCCACAGGTGCGGGTTCTCGATCTTGATCTGGTTGATCATGTCGATGCCGAAGTTCAGGTGCATGGATTCGTCGCGCAGGATGTACTGGAACTGCTCGGCGGTGCCGGTCATCTTGTTGCGGCGGCCCATGGAGAGGATCTGGGTGAAGCCGCAGTAGAAGAAGATGCCTTCTAGCACGCAGTAGTAGGCGATCAGGTTCTTGAGGAACTGCTTGTCGGTCTCGACGGTGCCGGTGTTGAACTGCGGGTCGGAGATCGAGCGGGTGTACTTGAGGCCCCAGGAGGCCTTCTTCGCGACGCTCGGGATCTCGTGGTACATGTTGAAGATTTCGCCTTCGTCCATGCCCAGCGATTCGATGCAGTACTGGTAGGCGTGGGTGTGGATGGCTTCCTCGAAGGCCTGGCGCAGGATGTACTGGCGGCATTCCGGGTTGGTGATCAGGCGGTAGACGGCCAGGGCCAGGTTGTTGGCGACCAGCGAGTCGGCGGTGGAGAAGAAGCCGAGGTTGCGCATGACGATGCGGCGCTCGTCCTCGGTGAGGCCGTCCTTGCTCTTCCACAGGGCGATGTCCGCGTTCATGTTGACCTCTTGCGGCATCCAGTGGTTGGCGCAGCCGTCGAGGTACTTCTGCCAGGCCCAGTCGTACTTGAAGGGCACGAGCTGGTTGAGGTCGGCGCGGCAGTTGATCATGCGCTTCTCGTCCACGCGCACGCGGGCGGCGGCGCCTTCGAGGTCTTCCAGGCCTTCGCGGACGTCCAGCTCGTTCAGCGCGGCCTTGGCGCGGGCGACGGCGTCGGAGTCGTCGGCGGCGACGGCGCGGGCGTCGTGGGCGGCGGCGTCGCCGGCCTGGTTCAGGCTGTCCAGGCTCATGGCCGCGACCTGCGGCTGTGCAGCGGCGGCCGGCTGCTTGGCGGCGCCTTCTTCGGGTTGGTCGAATTCGTCCCAGCTCAGCATGGCGATGTCTCCTGATTGGGGGACCGGATCACGGCCGGTCGGAAAGGGTGGTCTGCTTTCGAGTGCTGCACGCAAAAGCGAAATCTTGTGGGGGCGGATGCTCTCAATGGGCTGCGCCCGAAGCGAGCGCGAAGCTGAGCGAGTGAGCGCTAGGCGCCCGGCGAGCCGGAGCCCCTGAGCGTACTGACGTACGCGATGGGGGCCGGCTGGCCGGGCAACGACGCGGGCGCCGCTCAGATCCGCGCGGTTTACCTACTTACTGGCAGGCTTCGCAGTCGGGGTTGTCGATACTGCACGCCTTCGGCACCGGCGCCGGAGCCGGCTCGGCGGCCTGCAGACCTTCGTCGATCACCGAACTCACGGCGTTGAGCTTGCCGGTGTTGATGGTCGACTTCTCGGTGCTGGTGGCGGCCAGGGCACGGAGGTAGTAGGTGGTCTTCAGACCGCGGAACCAGGCCATGCGGTAGGTCACGTCGAGCTTCTTGCCCGAGGCGCCGGCGATGTACAGGTTCAGCGACTGGGCCTGGTCGATCCACTTCTGGCGGCGGCTGGCGGCCTCGACGATCCACTTGGTCTCGACTTCGAAGGCGGTGGCGTAGAGGTCCTTGAGATCCTGCGGGATGCGCTCGATCTGCTGGACGGAGCCGTCGTAGTACTTGAGGTCGTTGACCATCACCGCGTCCCACAGGCCACGGGCCTTGAGGTCGTGGACCAGGTAGGGGTTGATCACGGTGAACTCGCCGGAGAGGTTCGACTTCACGTAGAGGTTCTGGTAGGTCGGCTCGATGGACTGCGACACGCCGATGATGTTGGAGATGGTCGCGGTCGGGGCGATGGCCATGATGTTGGAGTTGCGCATGCCTTTCTTCACGCGCTCGCGGATCGGCGCCCAGTCCAGGGTGCTGGAGCGGTCCACGTCGATGTACTTGGCGCCGCGGGCTTCGGTGAGGATGTCCAGGGAGTCCAGCGGCAGGATGCCCTGGGACCACAGGGAGCCCTCGAAGCTGGAGTAGGCGCCGCGCTCTTCGGCCAGGTCGCAGGAGGCCTGGATGGCGAAGTAGCTGATGGCTTCCATGGACTGGTCGGCGAAGTCGATGGCGGCATCGGAGCCGTAGGCGATGTGCTGCAGGTACAGGGCGTCTTGGAAGCCCATCAGGCCGAGGCCTACCGGACGGTGCTTGAAGTTGGCGTTCTGCGCCTGCGGCACCGAGTAGTAGTTGATGTCGATGACGTTATCCAGCATGCGCACGGCGGTGCGCACGGTGCGCTCCAGCTTGGCGATGTCCAGCTTGCCACCATCGATGTGGTTGACCAGGTTGATCGAGCCCAGGTTGCAGACGGCGATCTCGTCGGCGTTGGTGTTCAGGGTGATCTCGGTGCAGAGGTTCGAGCTGTGCACGACGCCCACGTGCTGCTGCGGGCTGCGCAGGTTGCACGGGTCCTTGAAGGTCAGCCACGGGTGGCCGGTCTCGAACAGCATCGAGAGCATCTTGCGCCACAGGTCCTTGGCCTGGACGGTCTTGAACAGCTTGAGCTTGCCGTACTGGGTCAGGGCCTCGTAGTACTCGTAGCGCTCCTCGAAGGCGCGGCCGGTCAGGTCGTGCAGGTCGGGCACGTCGGAGGGCGAGAACAGGGTCCAGGTGCCGTCCTCGAACACGCGCTTCATGAACAGGTCGGGAATCCAGTTCGCGGTGTTCATGTCGTGGGTGCGGCGGCGGTCGTCGCCGGTGTTCTTGCGCAGCTCGAGGAATTCCTCGATGTCCAGGTGCCAGGTTTCCAGGTAGGCGCAGACCGCGCCCTTGCGCTTGCCGCCCTGGTTGACCGCCACGGCGGTGTCGTTGACCACTTTCAGGAACGGTACGACGCCCTGGCTCTTGCCGTTGGTGCCCTTGATGTAGGAGCCCAGTGCGCGCACCGGGGTCCAGTCGTTGCCCAGGCCGCCGGCGAATTTGGACAGCATGGCGTTGTCGTGGATGGCGTTGTAGATGCCCGAGAGGTCGTCCGGCACGGTGGTCAGGTAGCAGGACGACAGCTGCGGGCGCAGGGTGCCGGCGTTGAACAGGGTCGGCGTCGAGGCCATGTAGTCGAACGACGACAGTAGGTTGTAGAACTCGATGGCGCGGGCTTCCCGGTCCTGCTCCTCGATGGCCAGGCCCATGGCCACGCGCATGAAGAACACCTGCGGCAGTTCGAAGCGGATGCCGCCCTTGTGCAGGAAGTAGCGGTCGTACAGGGTCTGCAGGCCGAGGTAGGTGAACTGCTGGTCGCGCTCGTGGTTCAGCGCGGCGCCCAGCTTCTCCAGGTCGAATGCCTTGAGCTTGGGATCGAGCAGCTCGAATTCCACGCCCTTTTCCACGTAGACCGGCAGGGCCTTGGCGTAGAGGTCGGCCATCTCGTGGTGGGTGGCGGTTTCGGCCACGCCTAGGAAGCCCAGGGCTTCGGCGCGCAGGGTGTCCATCAGCAGGCGTGCGGTGACGTAGCTGTAGTTCGGCTCGCGCTCGACCAGGGTGCGGGCGGTCATCACCAGGGCGGTGTTGACGTCCTTCTCGGCCACGCCGTCGTAGAGGTTCTTCAGGGTCTCGCGCTGGATCAGCTCGGCGTCCACCTCGGCTAGGCCTTCGCAGGCCTCGCGGATGATGGTGTTCAGGCGGCCCATGTCCAGCGGGGCGAGGGAGCCGTCGGCGCGGGCGATGCGGATGCTCGGGTGCGGCTGGGCGACTTCGCCGCTGGCGGCGGCGCGCTTGCGCTCCTGGGAGCGGGCTTCGCGGTAGAGCACGTAGTCGCGGGCGACCTTGTGCTCGCCGGCGCGCATCAGGGCCAGTTCGACCTGGTCCTGGATTTCCTCGATGTGGATGGTGCCGCCGGAGGGCATGCGCCGGCGGAAGGTGGCGCTGACCTGTTCGGTCAGGCGCGCCACGGTGTCATGGATACGCGACGAGGCGGCCGCGGTGCCGCCTTCCACGGCGAGAAACGCCTTGCTGATGGCCACGGTGATCTTGTCGTCGGTGTAGGGGACGACGGTGCCGTTGCGCTTGATCACGCGCAGCTGGCCCGGTGCGGTGGCGGCCAGATCCTGGATCGAATCGGCAGCCTGCGGTGCGCTGGGCGGCAGGTTCTCGCGGGATGCGTCGGTATGCATGAGTGTCTCCATGTGCTTCGAAAAATTGGGCCAGGTCACGTCTTGGCCATCCGTTTCTAACGAGCAAAGCGAAACGCCGCGCTGGCGCTTGCGCAAAACATGGCTGAGGAACAGAGGGTTGTGACTCACCGCCTTCCTGGCCGTAAAACAGGGGTCGCGGCCCGAGAGCCGAAACCACTACATCTAGTGGGTGCGCCCTTCTTGGCCACCCTATGAATCGGCTTTCCTGCGCCCGTCGCGCCGGAAGCGGAAGCCGTCCGTAACGCCGGTCGGCATTCTAATGGCATCGATATGACGAGCCGTTTGCAAGGCCTGCGAGCGAGCCTCGCGGGAGCCATTTTCCGTTGTGTCGTTATTCGGGGCTCGGCACAACATATAGGTGTCTGGCGTTGTGGGGATACAAGATAATGCGCTGATGGGGGTAATGCAAGACGAAGCGGCAGGGGACATCCTGTGGATAAATTGTGCGTGGTGTGTGGGTGGGCGGGGGGCACTTTCGTACAGGCCGCGCGGCCGTTGGGCTTTACCGTTCGTCGTGGTCGCCTGGCGATTCCGGCGTTGTCCGGGAAGTTTTTCGCTTTGAGCGCTGCGGCACAATATCTTGTGTTTCGCTTGGCTTCCTGCTAGGTCGGGCGGGAGGTCGGGGAGGGCGTGCGCCGTTCAGTGCCCGATGCCGACCAGGGTCAGCAGGCGCTCTTCCAGTTGGGCGAACTGGCCCTCCAGCTCGGCGCCGGTCGGCCAGTCCGCCGCCAGGGGGGTGAGCAGGCGCAGGCGCGCCTGGCCGTCGGCGGACCACTCCAGCAGCTCGGCGTCCTGGAAGTAGAAGCGCTGGCGCACCAGCGGATAGAGCGCCTTGAACAGGCTTTCCTTGAGCGAGAAGACCAGGGTGACGAGCCAGGCCCGCTGATCCAGGGGCAGGACGGCGCTGCGCTCCTGCTCGCCGGGGGTGAGGATCTGCCGGGCCAGGCGCTCGCTGCGCGCGGGCTGCAGCAGGGTTTCCGCGTCCAGCCCCAGTCCGCGCCAGAGGCTGGCGTGGCCGACCAGCGCTGCCGCCCAGCCGTCGCTGTGGGTGATCGAGCCGACCGTGCCGGCCGGCCACTGCGGCGCGCGGTCCGCGCCGACCGCGGGAACGTCGGGGATGCCGGCCAGCCCCAGCAGGGCCTGGCGCGCGCAGAGGCGGCCGGCGAGGTGCTCGGCCTGGCGCTTGGCGGCGCCGCCGAGCGGGGGGATGGCGCAGCGCGCGAAGTCGTCGGGTGCCAGGCGCTCCGGGTCGAAGCGGGCGCTGACCAGTCGGGTGCCGGTCAGTGGGCGGGGCAGCGGCCAGTGCTCGACGGGCTCGTCGCAGCAGGAGGGGAGGGGCAGTGGATTCATCGTGCCATTGTGCCGCGACCGGAGGCGGAGCGGGTAGTCGTGCGGTGGCGGAATTTCGCCGCCGGACTGGCGGATATACGCCAGCCGAAGCGGTTTCGATAGTTCAACTGGCTGATTTTAAAGGGTTTCTTGGTGATTTAATGGGTGGCATGGCATTTGCTTTTCGTGCCCAACCCCTCGCACGAGGGATTACAAGAGCCTCCCCGGAGAGGGAGAAAAATCGTGTCAGGCGACGCCCGCCTCTGGGAAGGAGGTCCGGGGAGTCCCCCAAGGAAATCTGCCATGTCCCAACCCTTCTACAAGAGCCTGTATGTCCAGGTGCTGGCGGCCATCGCCATCGGCGTCGCGCTGGGCCATTTCTATCCGGAAACCGGCGCGGCGATGAAGCCCCTGGGTGACGGCTTCGTCAAGCTGATCAAGATGGCCATCGCGCCGATCATCTTCTGTACCGTGGTGAGCGGTATCGCCGGCATGCAGGACATGAAGGCGGTGGGCAAGACCGGCGGCATCGCCTTGCTGTACTTCGAGATCGTCTCCACCCTGGCCCTGATCATCGGCCTGGTGGTGGTCAACGTGGTCAAGCCGGGTGCCGGCATGCACATCGACCCGGCCAGCCTGGACGCCGGCAGCATCGCCGCCTACGCCAAGGCCGGTGCCGAGCAGAGCACCGTGGGCTTCCTGCTCAACGTGATTCCCGAGACGGTGGTCGGTGCCTTCGCCAAGGGCGACATCCTCCAGGTGCTGTTCTTCTCCGTGCTGTTCGCCTTCTCCCTGCAACGCATGGGCAGCTACGGCAAGCCGGTGCTGGAGTTCATCGACGGCATCGCCCAGGTGATGTTCGGCATCATCGGCGTGATCATGAAGCTGGCGCCCATCGGTGCCTTCGGCGCCATGGCCTTCACCATCGGCAAGTACGGCGTCGGCTCCCTGGTGCAGCTCGGCCAGCTGATGCTGTGCTTCTACATCACCTGCCTGTTCTTCATCCTCGTGGTGCTCGGCACCATCGCCCGCGCCAACGGCTTCAGCATCGTGCGCTTTATCAAGTACATCCGCGAGGAACTGCTGATCGTGCTCGGCACCTCCTCCTCGGAGTCCGCCCTGCCGCGCATGCTGAACAAGATGGAGAAGCTCGGCTGCCACAAGTCGGTGGTCGGTCTGGTGATCCCCACCGGCTACTCCTTCAACCTGGACGGAACTTCCATCTACCTGACCATGGCCGCGGTGTTCATCGCCCAGGCCACCGATACCCCGCTGGATCTGACCCACCAGCTGACCCTGCTGGCCGTGCTGCTGATCGCCTCCAAGGGCGCCGCCGGCGTCACCGGCAGCGGCTTCATCGTGCTGGCCGCCACCCTGTCCGCGGTGGGCGACCTGCCGGTGGCCGGTCTGGCGCTGATCCTCGGCATCGACCGCTTCATGTCGGAAGCCCGCGCCCTGACCAACCTGATCGGCAACGGTCTGGCCAGCGTGCTGGTGTCCAAGTGGGTCGGCCAGCTGGACGAGAAGAAGCTGCAAAGCGAGCTGCGCGGCGGCGGTTCGGATTCCGATGCCATGCTGAACGTGCGTCTGGATGACGGGGTCAGCGACTGAGTCGGGCATGACCTGCGCGGCGGCACTTCCCGCTGCCGCGCCATCCCTCCAGGCAAAGCCGGCCCGGCGCTCCCGCAGCGCCGGCCGGCCTTTTCTTACTTGAAGACGTCCTTGAAGAACGCCTGCATGTCGGCCCAGGAGCGCTCGTCGGCCTCCTTCTGGTAGCCGATGTCCATGCCCTGCTTGGCCAGCTCGTCGGCCTCCGGGTTGGTGAAGCCGTGCTTGGCGCCCGGGTATCGGTTGAACTGGTAGCGGGCGCCGGCCTGCTGCATTTCCCGCTTGAAATTGGCGATGTCCTGTTCCCGGGTGAAGCTGTCGGCGTCGCCGTGGGCGACCAGTACCCGCGCCTTGACGCTACCCGGCGTGGCCGGCTTCTGCGGCACCAGGTTGCCGTGGAAGCTGACCACCCCGGCCAGCGGCACGCTCTGGCGGGCCATGTCCAGCACCACCTTGCCGCCGAAGCAGTAGCCGATGGCGCCGAGCTTGGCGGGGTCGGTCTGCGGCTGCGCCTTGAGCAGCTCCAGCCCGGCCAGGAAGCGCGCCTTGGCGGTATCGGCACCGGCCGTGGCGGCCTGCATGAAGGCCTTGGCGTCGGCCGGGTGGCTGGTGTTCTTGCCTTCGCCGTACATGTCGATGGCCAGGGCGCTGTAGCCGAGACCGGCGAGGTCGCGGGCGCGGCGTTTGGCGTAGTCGTTCAGTCCCCACCATTCGTGCACCACCACGATGCCCGGCCGCTTGCCGGCGATGGCGTCGTCGTAGGCGTAGTAGCCCAGCAGGGGCGTGCCGTCGGCGGCCTTGTAGTGCAGCTCTTCGGTCTGGATCGCCGCCTGGCTGGCAGCACTGAAGGCCAGCAGCAGGCCTGGCAGGTAATGTCGCATTGCCGATCTCTCCTTTTCGGTCGTTGGCGCGCCCCGCCGATCCGGACGGGGGCGTGCCCTGCAGAGTATCAGGCCGGCACCGCTCATGGCCCGCCCGTTTCCGCCGGGGCCGCCTGTGTTAGCCTCCGGTCACCGCTTCGCATCGTTTCCGGATTTCGGCAATGGACCTGACCTCGGCCCTCGTTCCCCACCTGACCCGCGGCACGCCGGCCTACCGGCGCGCGACCCTGGCGCTGTTCTGCGCCGGCTTCGCCACCTTCGCCTTGCTCTATTGCGTGCAGCCGCTATTGCCGCAGCTGGCGGCGCATTTCTCGGTGTCGGCGGCGAGCAGCAGCCTGGCGCTGTCCCTGACCACCCTGAGCCTGGCCTTCTGCCTGCTGATTTCCGGGGCGCTGGCCGAGAGCTGGGGACGCAAGCCGGTGATGGCGGCGGCCCTCGGCCTGGCCTGTTCGCTGGGGATCGCCTGCTCCCTGGTGGAGTCCTGGGAGCTGCTGCTGACGCTGCGCGCCCTGCTCGGGCTGGCCCTGAGCGGCCTGCCTGCGCTGGCGATGGCCTACGTGGGCGAGGAATTCGACCCCGGCTCGCTGCCGGCGGCGATGGGCCTGTACATCGGCGGCACGGCCCTGGGCGGACTGCTCGGCCGCCTGCTGGCCGGCCTGCTCGGCGATCTCGGCGGCTGGCAGACGGCTCTCGGCGGCGTCGCCGGCATGGGGCTGCTGGGGCTGGGGCTGTTCGTCTGGCTGCTGCCGCCGTCGCGGCATTTCCAGGCGCAGCCGCTGTCCCTCGGCGGGCTGCTCGGCAACTTCCGCGACCACCTCGGCAACGCCGAGCTGCGGCGCCTGTTCCTGCTGGCCTTCCTGCTGATGGGCGGCTTCGTCGCCCTGTTCAACTATGCCGGCTTCCGCCTGGCCGCGCCGCCGTTCAATCTGTCCTCGACGGTGATCGGTCTGCTCTTCGTCGTCTACCTGATCGGCATTCTCAGCGCCGGCTGGGGCGGCAGGCTGATGTCGCGCTTCGGCGCGCGCGGGGTGCTGCAGGGGGCCGCCGGGATCATGCTGCTGGGAGTGGGGCTGTGCGCGACGCCCTGGCTGGCCGGCGTGGCGGCCGGGCTGGGGCTGGTGACGCTGGGCTTCTTCGCCGCCCATGCGGTGGCCAGCGCTCAGGTGGGGCAGCGGGCCGGGGGCGCCAAGGCCCAGGCTTCGGCTCTCTATCTGTGCGCCTATTACCTGGGCTCCAGCCTGGTCGGCTACGGCGGCGGCTGGGTCTTCCAGCACGCCGGCTGGCTGCCGCTGCTGGGGCTGCTCGGTAGTCTGTTCCTGCTCGCCGGCGGGATCGCCCGGCGGCTGTAGGTTTACTCGATGCGCTGCTGGCCGGTGAATACCAGCGTCGCCCGGCACTGCCGGCACAGGTAGCGGCGGCCCTTGCCGACCAGGGCGTGGCGCTGGGCGGAGAAGGGGAACTGCTGGTTCGGGCACAGGCAGCGATAGAGATAGCGCGTGGCCCGGCGCCGCGGGATGGCGTAGTTGTGGCAGCGGTTCGGCGGCAGCTGGTAGACCCCGCGCATGATCTCCTGCCATTCCGCGCCGTGGGGCTTGATTCCGGCTCCGTAGAGCTGGTGGGCGACCAGGTGCGCCACCTCGTGGGCCACCGTCTGGCGGAGGAAGTCCTCGCGGTTCTCCCGGTAGAGCTGCTCGTTGAAGCGCAGCAGGTTCTCCGTCAGATAGGCCACGCCGGCCTTCTGCCCGCGCAGTTGCAGGCTGATCCGCGGGCGCAGGAAGGTTCGTTCGAAGAAGGCTTCCGCCTGCTGGAAGCAGGCTTCGACGCGGGCATGGATCATCTCGGGCATGGGCAACACTCCTTGAAGCCCGGCCATTATGCCGAAAAGCCGGGTTACCTCGGGCTGCGTTTCGTCGCAGCCGCTTCGGCGAAGTCCAACGATTGACTGGTCGGCCGGGAACGGCGATCGCCGCTCCCGCCACCTTCGGCGTTCAGTCCCGCCCGCCGGGACCTTCCACGGGCCGTTCGCTGCGTACCGGGTAGCCCTGGTCGATGCCGGTGCGTTCGTAATTCGGCCGCAGCTGGTACTGCCAGAACAGCAGGGCGGTCAGCAGTACCGACAGCAGCACCAGCAGGCCCACCGAAAACACCGAGACGGCGTAGAGGAAGCCCGGGGACTGGCGGATGCGCATGAAGGCCGGCAGGCCGACGAACAGCAGGTAGGTCCAGTGCGCCAGGCCGACCGCCAGGACCGCGACGGCCAGCCAGCGGTTCGGATAGAGCCCGGCCAGGCCCAGGAACAGGAAGGGCGTGAGGGTGTAGGCGATGAAGCCGATGCACTGCTGGAGGCTCGGGCGCGCCTCGAAGGTCCGCGACATCCAGTGCACGAACCAGCCCATGATGGCGGTGCCGGCGAGGATCGCCAGATACAGCAGCACGCTGAATTGCAGGGCGCTGACCGGGTCCAGGCGCACGCGTTCCTCGCCGACCAGGCTCCAGCCGACGTAGGAGTTGCCGATGAACAGGGATACCGCGGGGATCAGGCCGAGCAGCAGCAGGTGGGGCAGGAAGTGCAGGCCGTTCTGGTCCTCCTCCCGGCGGATTTCCTCCCAGGTCTGCTCCGGGTGGCTTATCAGTTGCAGGGCATGCAGAGTCATGAGGGCCTACCTCGCGTCTTGATGGCTGCAGGAAAACAGCACCGATACCCGTTAGACGGCGCCAGGCTCCAGGATTCCCCCCTGCTGCCGAACGGTAGGCCCCTCGCAAACGAAGAAGCCGCCAGGCGGCGGCTTCGTCATCCCCGTGTCGCGACGGCGGTCAGCTGATGTACACCGGGCCGGCGCCGAAGCCCCAGAGGAGCACCGAGACGGCGATCAGCGCCACTAGCACCACCAGGCCCACCGCGAGCACCGAACTGGAGAACAGGAACCCCTCGTCGCGGGGGATGTTCATGAAGGTCGGCAACCCCACGTAGAGCAGGTAGACCGTGTAGCTGATGGCGACGGTGCCGACGGCCATGCCCACCCAGAGATTCGGGTAGACCGCCGCCATGCCGCCGATGAACAGGGGGGTGGCGTTGTAGGCGGCGAATACGATGCATTGTTCCAGGGTCGGGTTGGCATCGTAGGTCCGCGCCATCCAGTGGATGAAGGCGCCCATCACCGCCACGCCGGCCAGCATCGCCAGGTAGGACAGGATGGTCATCTGCAGCGCGCTGCCTTCGGTCAGCTTGACCGGCTCGCCCGAGCCGATGCTCCAGCCGACCTGGGTGGTGCCGATGAAGGCGGCGATGGCCGGAATGGCCGCCAGCAGCAGTACATGGGTCAGGTACATGTGGCTGATGCTTTCTTCTTCGCCACGGATTTCCTGCCATTCCTGATTTGGGCGGGTGAGTAGCCCCCAGACGTGGTTGATCATGCGTGCATCTCCTGTAGGAACGGTCGCCCCCAGCCAGAATCAAGCCTCTGCGACCTTGTCTGGCAGTATAGAAGCGGCCTGTAAGCCTCGCCGGGCGCGGCTTAGAGTGTTTTCCTCTCTGCACCGGGGCGGTAATAACCCTGAAGCGTTACGCTCGAGCCGGCGATGGATCGATGGGCTGGGGCCGGAGACGCTTTGCGCGTAAAATGCCCGCCTTTTCGTACCTTTCGCGGATTCAGAGCACCATGGGCACCCTTTCGGTCAATCAGAACAAGCTGCAGAAGCGCCTGCGCCGCCAGGCCGGCGAAGCGGTCACCGACTTCAACATGATCGAGGACGGCGACAAGGTGATGGTCTGCCTGTCCGGCGGCAAGGACAGCTACACCATGCTCGACGTGCTGCTCTATCTGCAGAAGGTGGCGCCGATCCGCTTCGAGATCGTCGCGGTGAACATGGACCAGAAGCAGCCGGGCTTCCCCGAGCACGTGCTGCCCGAGTACCTGAAGTCCATCGGCGTCGAGTACCACATCATCGAGAAGGACACCTACTCGGTGGTCAAGGAGAAGATTCCGGAGGGCAAGACCACCTGCTCGCTGTGCTCGCGCCTGCGCCGCGGCACCCTCTACACCTTCGCCGACGAGATCGGCGCGAGCAAAATGGCGCTCGGCCATCACCGCGACGACATCCTCGAGACCTTCTTCCTCAACCTGTTCTACGGCGGCACCCTCAAGGCCATGCCGCCCAAGCTGCTCTCCGACGACGGCCGCAACGTGGTGATCCGCCCGCTGGCCTACTGCAGCGAGGTGGACATCGAGGCCTATGCGAAGATGAGGGAGTTCCCGATCATCCCCTGCAACCTGTGCGGCTCCCAGGAGAACCTGCAGCGCCAGGTGGTCAAGGAGATGCTCCGGGAGTGGGAGCGCAAGAGCCCAGGCCGCACCGAGATCATGTTCCGCGCCCTGCAGAACGTGCATCCCTCGCAGCTGGCCGACCGCAATCTGTTCGACTTCAAGAGCCTGCGCATCGACGACAACGCCACGCCGCGCTTCGTCGACGTGATGAGCCTGTAGGGCAGGCCGTTCGCCGGCCGAGGCAAGGGAGATCACATGCGCGATTACCGATGGCTCCACGAGTACTGCCTGAACCGCTTCGGCTCGGCCGCCGCGCTGGAGGCGCGCCTGCCCGTGCCCAGGAGCGCCGGGGAGCTGCGCGCCATCGCGGACGACCGCTACCTGTCGCTGATCAGCCTGCGCATCTTCCGCGCCGGCCTCAAGCACAGCGTGGTCGACGCCAAGTGGCCGGCCTTCGAGGAGGTGTTCTTCGGCTTCGACCCGCACAAGGTGGTGCTGATGGGCGACGAGCACCTGGAGCGGCTGATGCGGGACGAGCGCCTGATCCGCCACCTGGCCAAGCTCAAGAGCGTGCCGCGCAACGCCCAGTTCGTGCTGGACGTGGCCAGGGAGAAGGGCAGCTTCGGCACCCTGCTCGCCGACTGGCCGGTGTCCGACATCGTCGGCCTGTGGCGCAGCCTGGCCAAGCGCGGCAACCAGCTCGGCGGCCTGTCGGCGCCGCGCTTCCTGCGCATGGCCGGCAAGGACACCTTCATCCCCACCGAGGACGTGGTCGCCGCGCTCGTGGCGCAGGGCGTGATCGACAAGGCGCCGACCAGCCAGAAGGACCTCGCGGCGGTACAGGACGCCTTCAACCGCTGGCAGGCGGAAAGCGGCCGGCCGCTGTGCCAGCTATCGGTCATGCTCGCCCACACGGTGAATCATTGAGCGAGCCGACGGTCCTTCTTGCAGTGCAGGAAAAAGACCGGCATCGAGCCGAGCGGACGGAGGAGACATGCAGGACACCATCGAGCGGATCGCCCGGGCGCTGCAGCGGGCCGAGCGCATCCTGATCATCACCGGCGCCGGGCTCTCCGCCGACTCCGGCCTGCCCACCTATCGCGGCCTCGGCGGCCTGTACAACGGCCGTACCGCGGAGGGCCTGCCGATCGAGGCGGCGCTGTCCGGGCCGATGCTCGGGCGCGATCCGGCGCTGTGCTGGAAATACCTCGCCGAGCTGGGGCGCGCCTGCCTGGGGGCGCGGCCTAATGCCGCACACGAGGCGATCGCCGAACTGCAGCGGCGCAAGCCCGGCTGCTGGGTGCTGACCCAGAACATCGACGGCTATCACCGGGCGGCCGGCTCGCCGCCGGAGCGGCTGATCGAGATCCACGGTCGGTTGGAACCGCTCTATTGCCAGTCCTGCGGCGCGCGGAGCGCCGAGCTGGCCGAGCACCTGCAGCGGCCGCTGCCGCCGCGCTGCGCCTGTGGCGGCATCCTGCGCCCGCCGGTGGTGCTGTTCGAGGAGATGCTGCCGGAGCGGGCCGTCGCCACGCTGTACGAGGAGCTGGGCAAGGGCTTCGACGCGGTGCTGGCGGTGGGCACCAGCGCCAGCTTCCCCTATATCGTCGAGCCGATCCTGCGGGCCCGGCGCCTGGGCGGCTTCACCGCCGAAATCAATCCGGGCAGCAGCGAGATCAGCGGCCTCGTCGACCTCCATGCGCGGGCGAGGGCCTTGGATGTCCTGCCATCGTTGCTAAGTCACATTTCTGGCATGGCTATTTGCAATACCGGCTAACACAAGGCATAGTCGGCCCGCCTTTCAACTTTCTGACACGGTCGTGCCTATGCAAGTACGCTTCGCACCCCTCGTGCCTCTGGCACTCGCCTTTCTGCTGACTGCCTGCGCGGGACATGCGCCTTACGAGCAGTCCTTCGCCGAGCGCATGTCGCAAGCCACCTCTCTGGCCGACGAGCCGAGCCGGGAAGAGCTGGCGGAACTCACCGACAACGTTCCCTACCGGCTGCCGGCCCTGGCCGACGCCGTCCTCGAGCGCGGTTTCGGACTGCTCGGTACGCCGTACCGCTTCGGCGGCGTTTCGGAACAGAGCGGTTTCGACTGCAGCGGTTTCATCGGCTACGTGTTCCGCGAGGAACTGGGCCTCGAACTGCCGCGCTCGACCCGCGACATGATCAGCATGGACGCCCCGCGGGTGGCCCGCAGCGATCTGGCGCCGGGCGATCTGATCTTCTTCAACAACCGTGGCCGCGGCCGCGTCAGCCATGCCGGCATCTACATCGGCAACGGGCGCTTCCTGCATTCCTCCAGCCGCCGCAGCGGCGGGGTGCGGGTGGACAGCCTGGAAGACGGTTACTGGAACGCCAGCTACCTGCAGGCCAAGCGCGTGCTGTCCCTGGCGGAGATGGACGTCAAGGCGTCGCGCTGACGGCCCCCTTCCGACCGACGCGTTCGCGTCGGTCATAATTTCGAAATGATATTATCCTGACGGCTTGATCCCCCGATGACTCCGTCGGCGGAAGCGCTAGAGTGGGGGTTCGAGCCGTTCGTCCGTCTGCGAGCGGTGGTCGCCAACAGCGAGCCGCCTTTCGGTTCCGCCCCGGCCCGCGCTTGCCGCGCAGGCCGACCAGCGGCAGAGTAGAGCGCTCGGTTGAAGATTCCTTTCAACGGTTCTGGTCAGGGAGTGCCGCATGTCTGCCCCGGTCCGCTTCGCCCTCGTTCTCGTCGCCGCACTGCTCGGTGCCTGCGCCAACCATGCTCCCGCGCCCCTGCCGGAGATCCAGCCGGTTTCGGAGGAGCTCTCCCCGGCGGCCAACGACGTGCTGTTCCGCGCCATCGGCCTGGTCGGCACGCCCTACCGCTGGGGCGGCAACACCCCGGATTCCGGATTCGACTGCAGCGGCCTGATCGGCTATGTCTATCGGGAGGCGGCCGCTCTGCAACTGCCCCGTACCACCCGCGAGATGCACGGCATGGGCATGCCGAGCGTGAACCGCGAGGCGCTGCGCAGCGGAGATCTGGTGTTCTTCGCCACCAGCGGCGGGCGCCAGGTCAGCCATGCCGGCATCTACGTCGGCGAGGGACGCTTCGTGCATGCGCCCTCCAGCGGCGGTACGGTACGCTTGGACCATCTGGGCGACCGCTACTGGCAGAAGACCTATCTGGGCGCCAAGCGCGTGCTGAACGACTCCCTGGCACGCAACCCCTGACGCCGGGCGGCCATGCCCGGCCCTCGCTGCGGAGGTGGGCATGAGCAACCGTACCCTGACCCTCGACGACTCCCTCTACCGCTACCTGCTCGAGGTTTCCCTGCGCGAGACGCCGCTCTTGAGGCGCCTGCGCGAGGAGACCGCGCGGCTGCCCAACGCCAACTGGCAGATCGCCCCGGAGCAGGGCCAGTTCATGGCCCTGCTGGTGCGCATCGCCGGCGCCCGGCGGGTCCTGGAGATCGGCACCTACACCGGCTACAGCGCCCTGTGCATGGCGGCGGCGCTGCCGGAGGACGGCGAGCTGCTCAGCCTCGACATCAGCGCGGAATACACCGACATCGCCCGCCGCTACTGGCAGGAGGCCGGGCTGGGCGCTCGCATCGCCCTGCGCCTGGCGCCGGCGCTGGAGAGCCTGCAGGCGCTGGAGCGCGAAGGGCAGGGCGGGCGCTTCGATCTGGTCTTCGTCGACGCCGACAAGACCGGCTATCCGGCTTACCTGGAGCATGCGCTGCGGCTGCTGCGCCCGGGCGGGCTGGTCCTGTTCGACAACACCCTGTGGGGCGGCCGGGTGCTGGAGGCCGCCCCGGAAAGCCCCGACACCCGCGCTGTCCAGGCGCTCAACCGGGCGCTGCGCGACGATCCGCGGATCGAGCTGTCGCTGCTGCCGCTGGGTGACGGCCTGAGCATCTGCCGCAAGCGCGAGACGGCCGGCTGAAAGCGCTCCTATAGAGGCGTCATGAGCGGGATTCAGACGTTCACGGATTTTCCTCAATTGACTCGGTGCGTATTTGCTCTAATCTGCGCGTCTTGCTTCAGGTGCCCTGGTTACCCAGGGTGAAACAGGGAAGCCGGTGCGCTCCGCGATCTCGCGGCGCAAGGCCGGCGCTGCCCCCGCAACGGTAGACGAGTCGAGAAGCCGCATCGCAATGCCACTGTGTTTCGACACGGGAAGGCGCGGTTTCGGGAACCGCACGGTTCCGCTCGTGAGCCCGGAGACCGGCCTGTCGCATTCCAGGGCATCGCGGAGGGCTTTGCCGGCTGCGCGGGGCCGTTCGTGGCCGGCGCACGTCCCTTTCTCTCCGCCTGCCGTACAGCCTTCAGGCCGCGCGGGTGGCGCGGCGGAGAACCGACCTTGAGACGCAAGCCCCGTTCCGGGCCGGCAGCCTGCACGCTGCTCGGCTTCGCTTTTCTTCATCATCCGGCCCAGGCCGCCGTCGAACCGCTCACCCTCGAGGGCGAGCTGGTGACCGCCAGCCGTACCGCGCAGACGGCGAGCCAGAGCCTCGCCGCGGCGACCCTGATCGAGCGCGACGAGATCGCGCGCAGCCAGGCGCAGACCCTGCCGGACCTGCTCCGGCGGGTGCCGGGCGTGTCCATCGCCAGCAACGGCGGGATGGGCAAGCCCAGCTCGCTGTTCATGCGCGGCACCGAGTCCGACCACGTACTGGTGCTGGTCGACGGGGTGCGCGTCGGCTCGGTGAGCAGCGGCGGCGCCGCCTGGCAGGACCTGCCGGTGGAACTGATCGAGCGTATCGAGGTGGTCCGCGGGCCGCGCTCCAGCCTGTACGGCTCGGAGGCCATCGGCGGGGTGATCCAGATCTTCACCCGCAAGGGCCGCGGGCAGGGGGCCAAACCCTTTCTCTCCGCCGG
Source organism: Azotobacter bryophylli (assembly GCF_042643485.1). Lineage (NCBI taxonomy): Bacteria > Pseudomonadati > Pseudomonadota > Gammaproteobacteria > Pseudomonadales > Pseudomonadaceae > Azotobacter > Azotobacter bryophylli. The sequence goes on from NZ_JBHRSJ010000035.1 coordinate 223,512, forward strand.
CTACGGCAGCCACGACACCTACGAAGGCAGCGCCGGGGTTTCCGGCGGCAACGGCCGCGGCTGGTACAGCCTGGCGGCGAGCGGTCTCGGCACCGACGGCATCAACGCCGAGCGCGTCGGCACCTGGGGCTACGAGAAGGATGCCGACGGCTACCGCAACCTGTCCGGCTCGCTGCGCGCCGGCTACCGCTTCGCCAACGGCCTGGAGCTGGACGGCAGTCTCCTGCGCGCCTGGACGCGCAACGCTTACGACCAGGTGAACGGCGAGCGCACCGCGGGCTTCTCCGCCCATGCCCGAGGCGAGCAGAACGTCTACGGCGGCCGCGCGCGCTTCAGTCCGTTCGAGCCCTGGCTGGTCACCCTGCAGTTGGGGCGCAGTGAGGACAACTCCGACACTTACCAGGACGGCGCCTTCTATACCCGCTTCGACAGCCGCCGCGACTACGCCAGCTGGCAGAACGACCTGCGCCTCGCCGCCGGGCACACCCTGACCCTGGGCGCCGACTACCAGCACGACCAGGTCGACGGCACCACCGACTACGCGCGGGACTCGCGGCGCAACTACGGCGCCTTCGCCCAGTACCTCGGCGAGCTCGGCCGGCACGACTGGCAGCTGTCCCTGCGCCATGACGACAACCAGCAGTTCGGCGGCCGCGACACCGGCAACGCCGCCTACGGCTTCGCCCTGAGCGACGAGCTGCGCGCCACCGTCTCCTACGGCCGCGCATTCAAGGCGCCGACCTTCAACGAGCTGTACTACCCCTACTACGGCAATCCGAACCTGGCGGCGGAGACCTCGCGCAGCCTGGAGGCCGGTCTGTCCGGCCAGCACGGCTGGGGCCACTGGTCGGTGAACGCCTACCGCACCCTGGTCGACAACCTGATCGCCTACGATTCCGCCCTCCAGGCGGCGGGCAACGTCGACAAGGCGCGGATCCGCGGCGTCGAGCTGGTGCTCGGCAGCCGCCTGTTCGGCTGGGACTGGAACGCCAACTACAGCTGGCTCGACCCGGAGAACCGGGGCGCGGGCGCCAACCGCGGCAACCGGCTGCCGCGCCGGGCCCGGCAGCTGTTCAACCTGGACCTGGACCGTACCCTGGGCGCCTTCGGCGTCGGCGCCACCCTGCACGCCGAGGGCAAGCGCTACGACGATCTGGCCAACCGCAACAAGCTCTCCGGCTTCGCCACCCTCGACCTGCGCGGCGAATACCGGATCAACCCCGCCTGGCGCCTGCAGACGCGGCTGGCCAACCTGCTGGACGCCGATTACCAGACCGTCCGCGGCTACAACCAGCAGGGGCGGGCGCTCTACCTGACCCTGCGCTATCAGGCGCTCTAGCCCCCATTCCCGAAGGAGAAACGCTGCATGCTCCAACTGTCTCCCCGCCGCCGACAGGCCGCCCCGATGGCCATGACCAGTGGCCGGTATTTCGCTATCCCCCCGTTCGGCCCGTGCTCCGGCCTGACCCGTGACGGGGAGGTGCGCGCATGAGCGAGTCGGCCGAGCGCGACGAGCGCCACAAGGCGCGCATGCAGCGCAAGAAGGCGGTGGTCGAGGAAAAGATCGCCCAGGCCGGCGACGAGCGCGGCCTGCTGCTGGTGCACACCGGCAACGGCAAGGGCAAGAGCAGCTCGGCCTTCGGCATGGCCGCCCGCGCCCTGGGGCACGGCATGAAGGTCGGCGTAGTGCAGTTCATCAAGGGCGCCGCCAGCACCGGCGAGGAGGCGTTCTTCCGCCGCTTCCCCGACGAGGTGCGCTATCACGTCATGGGCGAGGGTTTCACCTGGAACACCCAGGACCGCCAGCGCGACATCGCCAAGGCCCGCGAGGCCTGGGCGGTGGCCCGCGAGCTGCTGGCCGACGAGAACGTCGGTCTGGTGCTGCTGGACGAGCTGAACATTGCCCTGAGGTACGGCTATCTGGAGCTGGCCGAGGTGCTCGACGACATCCGCCGGCGCCCGCCGCGGCAGCACGTGGTGGTGACCGGGCGCGGTGCGCCGGCGGAGCTGATCGAGGCGGCCGATACCGTGACCGAGATGGGTCTGGTCAAGCACGCCTTCCAGGCCGGGGTGAAGGCGCAGAAGGGAGTGGAGTTCTGATGACCACGCGCCACTGCCCGGCCCTGCTGATCGCCGCCCCGGCCTCCGGCCAGGGCAAGACCACCGTCACCGCCGCCCTGGCGCGCCTGCACCGCCGCCAGGGACGGCGGGTGCGGGTGTTCAAATGTGGCCCGGATTTCCTCGACCCGATGATCCTGGCCCGGGCCAGCGGCGCGCCGGTCCGCCAGCTCGACCTGTGGATGGTCGGCGAGGAGGAGTCGCGGCGGCTGCTGTGGGAGGCGGCGGGGGAGGCCGACCTGATCCTGATCGAGGGGGTGATGGGCCTGTTCGACGGCTCGCCGTCCGCCGCTGACTTGGCGCGGCGCTTCGGCGTGCCGGTGCTGGGGGTGATCGACGCCTCGGCCATGGCCCAGACCTTCGGCGCCCTGGCCCACGGCCTGGCCGGCTACCAGCCGGACCTGCCGTTCGCCGGGGTGCTCGGCAACCGTGTCGGCAGCGCCCGGCACGGCGAGATGCTGCGCGCCAGCCTGCCGGAGAGCATCCGCTGGTACGGCGCCCTGCCGCGCAGCGCCGGTTTCGAGCTGCCGAGCCGCCACCTGGGGCTGGTCCAGGCCGCCGAGCTGGCCGATCTGGACGCCCGCCTGGACGCCGCCGCCGAGGCCCTGGGCGCCAGCGCCGAGGCGAGCCTGCCGCCGCCGGTGGCCTTCGCCGCGCCGGACGCGCAGGCCATCGAGCCGCTGCTGGCCGGGGTGCGCATCGGCGTGGCCCGCGACGGCGCCTTCGCCTTCCTCTACCAGGCCAACCTCGACCTGCTGCGCCAGCTCGGCGCCGAGCTGAGCTTCTTCTCGCCGCTGGCGGACCAGGCGCTGCCGGCGGTGGACAGCCTCTACCTGCCGGGCGGCTACCCCGAGCTGCACCTGCCGGCGCTGGCGGAAAACCGCGCCATGGCCGCGGCGGTCCGCGCCCACCACGAGGCCGGCCGGCCGATCCTCGCCGAGTGCGGCGGCATGCTCTATCTGCTGGAGGCCCTGACCGATCTCGACGGCCGGCGCCAGCCCCTGCTCGGCCTGCTGGCCGGCGAGGCGCGCATGCAGCCGCGCCTGACCGCCCTGGCCCTGCAGGCGGTGGAGCTGCCGGAAGGGCGCCTGCGCGGGCATACTTTCCACCACTCCGCCCTGGAATCGCCGCTCGAGCCCCTGGCCCGCGGCGAATGCCCGAACGGCAAGCGCACCGCCGAGGCGGTGTATCGCCGGGGGCGGCTGACCGCCTCCTACATCCACTTCTATCTGCCGTCCGCTCCGCGGGCGGCGGCGGCACTGTTCCAGCCATGAACGAAACCAACCAACACGCCTTCAGCCCTGAGGAGCGCGCCGCGGTCTACCGTGCCATCGCCGAGCGCCGCGACATGCGCCACTTCTGCGGTGGGGAGGTGGCCCCCGAACTGCTCGCCCGCCTGCTGCAGGCCGCGCACGCGGCGCCCAGCGTCGGCCTGATGCAGCCCTGGCGCTTCATCCGCATCGCCGACCGGGATCTGCGGGCGCAGATCGGCGCGCTGGTCGAGGCCGAGCGGGTCCGCACCGCCGAGGCGCTCGGCGAGCGCGGCGAGGAATTCATGCGGCTCAAGGTCGAGGGCATCGGCGACTGCGCCGAGCTGCTGGTGGCGGCGCTGATGGACGGCCGCGAGGCGCACGTCTTCGGTCGCCGCACCCTGCCGGAGATGGACCTGGCTTCCCTGGCCTGCGCCATCCAGAACCTCTGGCTGGCCGCCCGCGCCGAGGGCTTGGGGATGGGCTGGGTGTCGCTGTTCGACCCGCAGGCGTTGGCCGAGCTGCTGGGGATGCCGGCCGGCAGCAAGCCGGTGGCGCTGCTCTGCCTGGGGCCGGTGCGCGAGTTCTACCCGGCGCCGATGCTGGAGCTGGAAGGCTGGACCGAGCCGCGGCCGCTGGCCGAGCTGATCTACCGGGATCGCTGGGGGGAACGGGAATGACGGTCGAGGTGAAGCCATGACTCTGCTCCTGACCACCCTGGGCGGGGTGCTGCTCGATCTGTGCTGCGGCGAGCCGAAGCGCTGGCATCCGCTGGTCGCCTTCGGCCGGCTGGCGCAGCGCCTGGAGCGGCGCTTCAACGGGCCCGGCGGCGAGACGGGCGCCGAGGTCGGCCGCGGCGGACGTAGCCAAGGCGGGCGCATCCAAGGTGTAGCCGCCTGGTGCCTGGCGGTGCTGCCGCTGACCCTGGCGGCCTGGCTGCTCGGCCGCCTGCCGGGGCTCGGCGCGCTGGTGGATATGCTCGCCCTGTACGCCGCCGTCGGCCTGCGCAGCCTGTTCGAGCACGCCCGGCCGGTGGCCCGGGCCCTGCGCCTGGGCGATCTGCCCGAGGCGCGCCGGCGGGTCGGCTACATCGTCAGCCGCGACACCACGCAGCTGGATGCCTCCGGCGTGGCCCGCGCCGCCACCGAGTCGGTGCTGGAGAACGGCAGCGACGCGGTGTTCGCCGCGCTGTTCTGGTTCGTCCTGCTCGGCGCGCCGGGCGTGGTGCTGTACCGCCTGAGCAACACCCTGGACGCCATGTGGGGCTATCGCAACGCCCGCTTCGAGCGCTTCGGCTGGGCCGCGGCGCGCATCGACGACGCGCTCAACTACCTGCCGGCGCGCCTGGTGGCGCTGACCTACGCGCTGCTCGGCCGCAGCGGCCGGGCGCTGGCCTGCTGGCGCGCCCAGGCGCCGCTCTGGGACAGCCCCAACGCCGGGCCGGTGATGGCTGCCGGCGCCGGCGCCCTGGGCGTGAGCCTGGGCGGGCCGGCGGTGTACCACGGCGAAATCCACCAGCGCCCGCAGCTCGGCGAAGGCGAACCGGCCGGGGCGCGGGACATCGAGCGGGCGCTGAGCCTGGTGGGGCGCGGCGTCGCCCTGTGGCTGGGGCTGCTCGCGCTCGGGAGTCTGCTCGATGCTTGAACACGGCGGACGACTGCACGCGGCGGCGCGGGACTACGGCATCCCACTGGGCGACTGGCTGGATCTCTCCACCGGCCTCGCCCCCGAGCCCTGGCCGCTGCCGGCAATTCCCGCCGCGGCCTGGGCGCGCCTGCCGGAGGAGGACGACGGCCTGGAGCCGGCCGCCTGCGCCTGCTATGGCGCCGCCCGGGCCCTGCCGGTGGCCGGCAGCCAGGCGGCGATCCAGGCCCTGCCCGAGCTGTTCGCGCCGCGCCGGGTCGGCGTTCTGGCGCCCAGCTATGCCGAGCACGCCCACGCCTGGCGCCGCGCCGGGCACGAGCTGGTCGCCCTGGCCGCGGAGGACATAGAGGCGCGCCTCGACGACCTCGACCTGCTGGTGCTGGCCAATCCCAACAACCCCACGGGACGGCGCTTCGCCGCGGAAACCCTGCTCGACTGGCACGCCCGGCTGGCCCGGCGCGGCGGCAGCCTGCTGGTGGACGAGGCCTTCATGGACTGCACCCCGCAGTACAGCCTGGCCACCCATAGCCACCAGCCGGGGCTGATCGTGCTGCGCTCGTTCGGCAAGTTCTTCGGCCTGGCCGGCATCCGCCTGGGCTTCGTGCTGGCCGAGGCGTCCTTGCTGGCGCGCCTGCGCGAGCACCTCGGCCCCTGGACGGTGAGCGGCCCGGCCCGCGCCCTCGGGCGGCAGGCACTCGGTCCGGCCGGCCGCGAGGCGCGCGAACGGCGCGCCGGGCAACTGCAGGCAGCAGGCGAGCGGCTGGCGGCGCTGCTCTCGGCCCACGGTCTGACGCCGGACGGCGGCACCGCGCTGTTCCAGTGGGTGCGCACGGCGGATGCCGCCCGGCTGCACGATTTTTTCGCCCGCCAAGGCATTCTCGTGCGCCTGTTCGCGACGCCCGCCAGCCTGCGCTTCGGCCTGCCCGGCTGCGAGGAGGGCTGGCAGCGGCTGGAGGCGGCGCTGGCCGATCCGGCACGGCCCCGGGCGGGGCTGATCGCAGACGAATCCGCCCCTACCACAAGCAAGGAGTTTCCATGACCACCCTGATGGTGCAGGGCACCACCTCCGATGCCGGCAAGAGCACCCTGGTGACCGCATTGTGCCGTTGGCTGGCCCGCCATGGCGTCGCCGTGGCGCCGTTCAAGCCGCAGAACATGGCGCTGAACAGCGCGGTGACGGCAGACGGCGGCGAGATCGGCCGGGCCCAGGCGGTGCAGGCGCAGGCCTGCGGGCTGGCCGCGCACACCGACATGAACCCGGTGCTGCTCAAGCCCAACAGCGACACCGGCGCCCAGGTGATCGTCCACGGCCGCGCGGTGGGCAACATGCACGCGGTCGCCTACCACGACTACAAGCGCATCGCCCTGCAGGCGGTGCTGGAGTCGCACGGCCGCCTGCGCGAACGCTACGCCGTGGTGATGGTCGAGGGGGCCGGCTCGCCGGCGGAGATCAACCTGCGCGAGGGCGACATCGCCAACATGGGCTTCGCCGAGGCGGTCGACTGCCCGGTGATTCTGGTCGCCGACATCGACAAGGGCGGCGTGTTCGCCCATCTGGTCGGCACCCTCGAACTGCTCTCCGCGAGCGAGCAGGCGCGGGTCCGGGGCTTCGTGATCAACCGCTTCCGCGGCGACATCGCCCTGCTGCAGTCCGGCCTCGACTGGCTGGAGGCGCGCACCGGCAAGCCGGTGCTGGGCGTCTTGCCCTACCTGCACGACCTGCACCTGGAAGCTGAGGACGCCATCGACCGCCGTCAGGGCGAGAAGGCCGGCGAGCGCCTGAAGGTGGCGGTGCCGGTGCTGCCGCGGATCAGCAACCACACCGACTTCGACCCGTTGCGCCTGCACCCGCAGGTGGAACTGAGCTTCGTCGGCCCCGGCCAAGCCATCCCGCCGGCCGATCTGATCGTGCTGCCCGGCTCGAAGAGCGTGCGCGCCGATCTGGCCTTCCTGCGCGAGCAGGGCTGGGAGGCGGCGATCCAGCGCCACCTGCGCTACGGCGGCAAGCTCATCGGCATCTGCGGTGGGCTGCAGATGCTCGGTCGCTCCATCGCCGACCCGCTCGGCCTGGAGGGCGCGCCGGGCAGTAGCCAGGGCCTCGGCCTGCTGGAGATCGACACCGTGCTGGAGGCCCAGAAGCAGCTGCGCAACGTGCGCGGCCGCCTGGCGCTGGAGGAGGCCGAGGTCGCCGGCTACGAGATCCACGCCGGGGTCAGCTGCGGCGCCGGGCTGAAGTCTCCGGCGGTGCGCCTCGACGACGGCCGCGGCGACGGCGCCCTCAGCGCCGACGGTCAGGTGTTCGGCACCTACCTACACGGCCTGTTCGAAACGCCGGCGGCCTGCGCCGCGCTGCTGCGCTGGGCCGGCCTGAGCGAGGTGGTCAGCCCCGACTACCAGGCCCTGCGCGAGCGCGACATCGAGCGCCTGGCCGATCTGGTCGAGGCCCATCTGGACGCGGCGAGGCTGCGCGCGCTGTGCGGGCTGTCGGCATGAGTCCGGCGGCGCCGTCCTGCGAAAACCCATCATCCGCTTCACTGATCGAGATCCCTCACCATGCTTGAACTGATCCTCGGCGGCGCCCGCTCCGGCAAGAGCCGGCTGGCCGAACGACTGGCCCGCGAGTCGGGCCTCGCGGTCTGCTACGTCGCCACCAGCCAGGCGCTGGACGACGAGATGGCCGAGCGCATCGCCCAGCACCGCGCACGCCGGCCGGCCGAGTGGGCGCTGGTCGAGGAACCCCTGGCGCTGGCCCGGGTGCTGCGTGAGCAGGCCGCGCCCGGACGCTGCCTGCTGGTGGACTGCCTGACCCTGTGGCTGACCAACCTGCTGCTGGCCGACGACCCCCAGCGCCTGGCGCAGGAGCGCGAGGCGCTGCTGGAGTGCCTGGCCGAGTTGCCCGGACGGGTCATCCTGGTCAGCAACGAGACCGGCCTCGGCGTGGTGCCGCTGGGCGAACTCAGCCGGCGCTACGTGGACGAGGCCGGCTGGCTGCATCAGGCCCTGGCCGAACGCTGCCGGCGGGTGCTGTTCTGCGTCGCCGGCTTGCCCATGACCCTCAAGGGAGACCCGCTATGAACCCGAACTGGTGGCAGAACCCCGCCCGCACCCCGGACGCCGCCGCCGGCGAACGGGCCCGTGCCCGCCAGCAGCAGCTGACCAAGCCGCGCGGCTCCCTCGGCCGGCTGGAGCAGCTGGCCATCGACCTGGCCGCCCTGCAGGGGCGCGAACGGCCGGGCGTCGAGGCGCCGTGGATCGCCATCTTCGCCGGCGACCACGGGGTCGCCGCGGAGGGCGTGTCGCCCTATCCGCAGGCGGTGACCGGGCAGATGCTGCGCAACTTCGCCGCCGGCGGCGCGGCCATCGCCGTCCTCGCCCGCCAGCTGGGCGCCGAGCTGGAACTGATCGACCTGGGCTGCGCCGTGCCGCTCGATCCGCCGATCGCCGGGCTGCGCCAGCTGCACCTCGGCCCGGGCACGGCGAACTTCGTCGAGGCGCCGGCGATGACCGAGGCCCAGCTGCACGGCGCCCTGGAGGCCGGCCGCGACAGCGTTACGCGGGCCCTGGCGGCCGGCGCGCAGCTGTATATCGGCGGCGAGATGGGCATCGCCAACACCACGGCCGCCAGCGCCCTGGCCTGCGCGCTGCTGGACTGCCCGCTGGCGGCGCTGGTCGGCCCGGGCACCGGCCTGGACGCCGCCGGCGTGGCGCGCAAGGCGACGGTGATCGAACGGGCCGTGGCACTGCACGGTGGGCATGCCGGCGAGCCGCTGGAGCTGCTGCGCCGCCTGGGCGGCTTCGAGATCGCCGCGCTCGCCGGAGCCTACCTGGCCTGCGCCCAGCAGGGCCTGGCGGCGCTGGTGGACGGCTTCATCTGCAGCGTGGCGGCGCTGCTCGCCGTACGCCTGAACCCGTCCTGCCGCGACTGGCTGCTGTTCGCCCACCGCGGCGCCGAGCCGGGGCACCGGCACGTCCTCGAGGCGCTCGCGGCCGAGCCGCTGCTGGAGCTCGGCCTGCGTTTGGGCGAGGGCAGCGGCGCGGCGCTGGCGGTGCCGCTGCTGCAGCTGGCCTGCCGCCTGCACGGCGAGATGGCCACCTTCGCCGAGGCGGCCGTGGCGGATGCCGGACGATGAGCCTGCATCTGGATCTGCTGCGCCACGGCGAGACTGAGCGCGGCGGCGGTTTCCGCGGCAGCCTGGACGATGCCCTGACGCCCCGCGGCTGGGCGCAGATGCGCGCGGCGACGGCGCAGGCCGGCCCCTGGGACCTGCTGGTCAGCTCGCCGCTGGCGCGCTGCGCCGCCTTCGCCGCCGAGCTGTCCGGGCGTCTCGACGTTCCGCTGGCGCTGGAGGCGGATCTGCGCGAGCTGCATTTCGGCGCCTGGGAAGGGCGCAGTGCCGCCGAGCTGATGGCCGAGGACGACGGCGCGGCGCTGGGGCGCTTCTGGGCCGATCCCTACGCCTTCACCCCGCCGGACGGCGAGCCGCTGGCCGCGTTCGAGGCCCGTGTGCTGGATGCCGTCGAGGCGCTGCGGCGGCGCCATGCCGGCCAGCGCCTGCTGCTGGTTACCCATGGCGGGGTGATGCGCCTGCTGCTGGCGCGGACCCGGGGCCTGGCGCGCGGACAGCTGCTGCAGGTGGAGGTGGGCCACGGCGCGCTGCACCGGCTGCGCCTGGCCGAAACCGGCGAATGGGAGGAAATCCGCACATGCCCCTGACGTTGCTGATCGCCCTGCAGTTCCTCACCCGCCTGCCGATCCGCCTGCCGGGCATGCCGTCGCCGCAGCAGCAGGCCCGCTCGCTGCTCTGGTATCCGGCGGTGGGGCTGTTGCTCGGTGCCGCACTGGTTCTGCTGCAGCGTCTGCTCGGCGAGGCGCCGGCGGCCCTGCAGGCGGCGCTGCTGCTGGCGCTCTGGGTATCCGCCAGCGGCGCGCTGCATCTGGACGGCCTGGCCGACACGGCGGACGCCTGGGTCGGCGGCCTGGGCGACCGCGAACGCACCCTGGCGATCATGAAGGACCCGCGCAGCGGGCCGATGGCCGTGGTGGCGCTGGTTCTGCTGTTGCTGCTGAAATTCGTCGCGCTGCTGGCGCTGGTCGAGCGGGGCGAGGCCTCGGGCCTGCTGCTGGCCCCGCTGCTCGGTCGCACGGCGCTGCTGGCGCTGTTCTTCTCCACGCCCTACGTGCGCCCCAACGGCCTGGGCCGGGGGCTCGCCGAGCACCTGCCGCGGCCGGCGGCCCGCACGGTGCTGCTGGCCGTGGCGCTGGCCTGCCCGCTGCTGTTCGGCTCAGCCGGCGTGCGGGCCCTGGCCGTCGCCGTGCCCCTGTTCCTCTACCTGCGGCATTGCCTGCGGGCGCGCCTGGGCGGCACCACCGGCGACACCGCCGGGGCGCTGCTGGAAGTGCTGGAGTGCGCGGTGCTGGTGGCGCTGGCCCTGTGAGGCGCCCGCCGCTCAGCTCGCCTGACTGACCGCCTCGCATTCGTCGGCGCAGTGCTGGCAGGTCTGCGCGCACTCCTGGCAATGGGGCAGGGCGTGCTCCAGGCATTCCTCGGCGCAGGCCATGCAGAGGCGGGCGCAGAGCCCGCAGAGGGCGCCGGCCCAGGCGCTCTCCCGGGTCATCAGCAGGGCGGTCAGGCGGCAGACGTCGGCGCAGTCGTTGCAGAGCGCGATGCAGCGCTGCAGGCTCGTGGAGCTGGCGGCCTTCGCGCAGGCGCCAGCGCAGTCGTCGCAGGCAACGGCGCAGGCACTGCAGGCGCGAATGCAGCTTGCGTAGTCGACAAGGGTCATGGGCGGTTACCGAAAGGGTGGGTGCCTGGGATTGACCCGGATGCCCGGGCCGGATTCCGCGGCAGTCGATGGATGGTCGTACGCTCGTTCAGAACCGGTAGTTCAGCTGCGCACCGAAGGTGTTGACGTCGTTCTCGTAGCGCGCGGCGTAGCCGCCCTGGGCCGGATGCTCGCGGGCGCTGCGGGCGACTTTGGCGTCCCGTTCGTGGACGTAGAGATAGGCCAGGTCCAGGCTCAGGTCCGGAAGCGGCGTCCAGGCCAGCCCGGCGCCGAACAGCTGGCGGTCGTCGTTGGGGATGCGCGGCGAGCGGTACTGGTTGCGGATCGGCGTCTGGTCGAGGGCGAAGCCGGCGCGCAGCGTCCATTTCTCCCCCAGCCGGTAGGCCGCGCCGATAGCGTGGAGCCAGCTGTCGTGCCAGTTCTGTTCCTCGCGCAGCGTGCCCAGGCTGGCGGCGAACGGGGCGCCGACGCCGCGGTTTTCCACGGTGATGTCCTCCTGGCGGCTCCAGTTGGTCCAGGTGGAGCCGGCGTACAGGGCCAGCCGCTCGCCGGCCTGCCAGGTCAGCGACAGTTCGAGGGACTCCGGCGTGGTCAGGTCCAGCCGGGCGCGGTACTTCCCGGCCGCCGCGCCGAGCACCGGGCCGGGGCCCTCGACCCGGGTGTGGCCGTCCAGGTGGTAGACGACCCGGGAGTGATAGGTCAGCCCGACGCGCGCCTCGGGAGTGATTTCGTAGAGCACGCCGAGGTTGTAGCCCACGCCGAAATCGTCGCCCTCGATTCGGAGCCGCCCGTCGTTGCGCCCGGGCGAGAGCGGATTGAGCAGCGCGGAGCCGAGCTCGCCGTGGATGCGGTTGAAGGTGGGGCCGAAGCCGATGGACAGCCGCTCGCCCAGCCGCAGGCTCAGGGTCGGCTGCAGGCTGTAGGCCTTGACCTCGCTGCGGTCGGCGTAATAGCGCCCCTGGTAGCCGCGTTCGTAATCGGTGACCAGGCCGAAGGGGACGTAGACGCCCACGCCGAAGGTCCAGCGCTCGTTCAGCGGCCGCACGTAGTAGCCGAAGGGCACGGCGCTGAAGGGAACCATGTCGCCGTCGTTGCTGCCGGGGAAGGAGCCGCCGGCCCCGTCGATGTCGCTGCGGGCGTCGATCAGGGCGAAGCCGCCGGCGACCTGTTCGCGCTCCAGGCGGGACATGCCGGCCGGGTTGCCGAACAGGGTGGTGGCGTCCTCGGCCGCCGAGGAGCGGCCGGCGAAGGCGGTGCCCATGGCGCTGACACTCTGTTCGTTGAGGGCATAGCCGCTGGCCAGGACGGGCGCGGGGACGGCGCAGGCGGCGAAGAGCAGCAGCGCAATGCCGGAGCGCGGGTGCCGGGGCGGAATCTCCGCCCGGCGGCACGGGCGAGGGGCGACGCGGGCGGCACTGTCCATGAGGACCTCGCACGGGAAGGCGACCGTGGCATCCGGTCGGGAGACTTCGTCGGTGCAAGTCTAGTGCGTCGGCGCCGCCAGCGAGGCTGGCTTGCTGCCAGCGCTGCGGCAGTGGGGGAGGTTCAGTCCCCGGTGGCGACCGGCCGCGAGGGATCGGTCAGCCACTCGCTCCAGGAGCCGGCGTAGAGCGGCGCCAGCGGGTTGCCGGCGAGGCTCAGGGCGAACAGGTTGTGGCAGGCGGTGACGCCCGAGCCGCAGTAGGCCACCAGCCGCTCCGCGGGGCGACCGTCGAGGAGGCCGGCGAAGCGCCTCCGCAGCTGCTCGCGGGGCAGGAAGCGGCCGTCGGCGCCGAGGTTGTCGGTGAAGGCGGCGCAGCGCGCGCCGGGGATGTGTCCGGCGACCGGGTCGAGGGGCTCCACCTCGCCGCGGAAGCGGGGCAGGGCGCGGGCGTCGATCAGGGTCAGCTGCGGATCGTCCAGGCGCCGGCGCAGCGCTTCGGCGTCCACCAGCAGGCCCGGGTCCGGCCGGCCGCCGAAGTGGCCGGGGACGACCGCCGGGCGCTCCGCGCTGAGCGGCAGGTCCGCCGCCCGCCAGGCCTTCAGGCCGCCGTCGAGGAGGAACACGCCGTCGCGCTTGCCGAGCCAGGCCAGCAGCCACCAGGCGCGCGCGGCGAAGGCGCCGGGGCCGTCGTCGTAGAGCACCACTTGGCTATCGTCGTCGATGCCCCAGGCGCGCAGGCGTTCGACCAGCCGGGCCGGGTCGGGCAGCGGGTGGCGGCCGGTCACGCCTTTCTGAACGGGGCCGGAGAGGTCGCGCTCCAGGTCGGCGTAGCGGGCGCTGGGAATGTGCCCCTGCTCGTAGTGCAGGGCGCCGTAGGCCGGGTCTTCCAGGGCGAAGCGGCAGTCGAGGATGCGCAGGTCGGGCTGGTCGAGACGGGCCGCCAGTTCGGCGGCGCTGAGCAGTTGCGCGTGGGACATGAGGGGCTCCAGGACGATGGGGAAGCCGCCAGTCTGCAACCTGGCGCGGCAAAGTCCAAGCCGGCCGCCGGCCGCCGGCATCCGTCGCCGGCGACGAGCTACGGCCGCGCG